>CAIUSK010000119.1 GCA_903901805.1 uncultured Flavobacteriales bacterium | reverse complement strand
GAGAGTTAAATTCGTTTAAATCAATACCTGGGAAATACGTTCTACCAAGATCATGATAATCTGCTTTTAAATCCCGGAGAAAGTTGATTTTTTGAAAGGCAGAACCAAGTTTCATCGCTAATGGTTTCAACCGCTCATATTCCGATTCATCACCTTCAACAAAAACTTTAAGACACATTAAACCTATTACTTCTGCTGACCCAAGAATATACTCTTCGTACCCATATTTGTCATAAGTACTATTGTCCAAATCCATCTCCATAGATTTAAGAAATGTTTCAATTAGCTCCAACGGGATATTGAACGTATTTACGGCCCACTGGAAACTATTTAAAATAGGATTAAGTGAAATCCCATCTTCAATTGATTGATAAGTCTGCGCTTTAAAATCGGCTAATAATTTTGTCTTATCGAAACCATGAAAAGTATCAACTATTTCGTCAGCAAAACGGACAAAACCATAAATAGAATATATAGGCTTGTGTAAATCAGAATTTAAAAACCGAATACCTAAAGAAAAGGAAGTACTATATCGCTGGGTTGTAACACGACTCATTTCCTGACTTAGATCATCAAAAATTTGTTTCATAGTGCTTATTAAAAAGAATGCTCACGTATTATTTCTTTCGCAACCACTTCTCCAGATATGATGGAGGGAGGAACACCTGGACCCGGAACTGTAAGTTGTCCGGTATAATACATGTTTGTTAGTTTATTGTTTTTTAAGGAAGGTTTTAAAATTGCAGTTTGTTTCAACGTATTAGCTAAACCGTATGCATTACCTTTAAATGCGTGATAATCAGATTTAAAATCTTTTATGCAGAAAGAACGTTTGTAAACAATGTTGTCACGTATACGATTCCCCGTTTTTTTCTCTAAACGATCCAAAAGTAGTTCAAAATACTGTTCTCTTATTTCTTCTTTATCTTCAAGATCTGGAGCAATAGGAATGAGCAGAAATAAGTTTTCATGACCATCAGGCGCAACAGTATTATCAGTAAGAGAAGGCACACTCAAGTAGAATAGGGGTGAAGTAGGCCATTTAGGATCTTTGTAAATTTCTTCGGCATGTTTGGTAAAGTCTTCATCAAAAAATAAATTATGATGTTCGAGATTTTCAACACGTTTATTTAATCCAACATAGAAAAGCAAGCAAGATGGAGCCATCGTTCTTTTGTCCCAATATGACGATGAATAATTTGCTTTCTCTTTCAAAAGGGCGCTTTCAGTATGTTGATAATCAGCCCCAGATACAACGACGTCAGTTTCTATTAAACCGTTTTTCGTTTTAACATGAGTAATTTTTTTGTTTACGCACTCAAATCCAATTACTTCCGAGTCTGTAAGAATTTTAACTCCTTGCTCAGTTGCTATTTTTTCGAATGCCTCAATAAATTTATACATTCCACCCATTGGATACCAAGTTCCTAATGAGATATCTGCGTAATTCATTAAGGAATAAAGTGCCGGTGTTTTACTTGGCATAGCTCCAAGAAACAAAATCGGGAATTCTAAAAGAGAAAGAATCTTGGGATGTTTGAAATACTTTCTAATATACCCTGAAAAGGAGGAAAGTAGGTGCATGTTGAATAAACCTGTCAAAATTCGCATGTCAGCAAATTCCATCAAGCTTCTACTTGGTTTAAAAACAAGTTCTTGCATACCAACTTCATACTTGTATTTAGCTTCTTTCAAGAATTTTGTCAACTGAACAGAACTTCCTGGTTCTAACTCTTCAAACCAAGCATTTATTTCTTCCATAGATGCTGGAATATTCGAGTAAGAGTTATCATTCCAATAAACTCTGTATGAAGGATCAAGTCTTTTTAACTCATAAAAATCGGTAGACTTATAACCAAATGAATTATAAAATCGCTCGAATACGTCAGGCATCCAATACCAACTTGGACCCATATCAAAAACAAAACCTTCCGTTTTGAACTGTCTTGCTCTACCACCAATTGTTGTGTTTTTTTCGAGTATTGTAACGTCATTGCCTTCTTTAGCGAGAAAAGATGCT
>CAIUSK010000118.1 GCA_903901805.1 uncultured Flavobacteriales bacterium | reverse complement strand
ATTCTTCTAAATCAACATCTTCTATATCAACCTCTCCATCTCTATAAACATCTAATTCATATCCGCTCAAACGACCGGCTAATTTGATATTGTTACCACCTTTTCCAATTGCCAAAGACACTTGATCCGGTTTTAAGAAAACTTTTGCTCGCTTGTCACTTTCATTCAATTCAATAGAAGTGATTTTTGCTGGAGACAGCGCTCTTTGAATCAATAATTGAGCATTTGTAGTAAAATTGATAACGTCAATATTTTCATTTCTTAATTCACGAACAATTCCATGAATTCTGGATCCTTTCATACCCACACAAGCTCCAACTGGATCAACTCGATCATCATACGATTCAACCGCAACTTTAGCGCGTTCACCTGGTTCTCTAACAATTCGTTTTATAGTAATCAAGCCATCAAAAACTTCAGGAACTTCCAATTCAAATAATCGTTCTAAAAATTCAGGAGCTGTTCGAGACAATATAATTACCGGAGTAGAATTTCGCATATCTACTTTAGCAACCACAGCGCGAACGCTTTCTCCTTTTTTGAAATAATCAGAAGGTATTTGCTCAGATTTTGGAAGAATCAATTCATTTCCTTCATCATCCAATACTAAAATCTCTTTTTTCCAAACTTGATAAACTTCACCAGTAATGATTTCGCCCACACGTTCTTTGTACGCTTTGTATAAACTGTCTTTCTCCAATTCCATGATACGAGAAATCAAATTTTGACGTAGTGAAAGAATACTTCTTCTTCCAAAATCAGCAAATTTAAACTCTTCAGTAACCTCTTCACCGATTTCGAAATCTGGTTCAATTTTAATAGCATCTGAATAGGCTATTTCCGTGTTTGAGTCTTCTACCTCTCCATCATCAACAATTTCTTTGTTCAAGAAAATTTGAACATCTCCTTTATCGATATTAACAATGATATCGATGTGTTTATCTGTGTTAAATTTCTTTTTAAACATAGAACGAAACACATCCTCTAGGACATGTTGCATTGTTTGTTTGTCGATATTTTTTAATTCTTTAAACTCTAAAAACGAGTCGGTCAATTCAGCATTATTCATAGCATCTAACGTTAATTGAATGAAATTACAATTTTTGTTTCTTTTATTTGATTAAATGGAAGTATAAACTCTTCCGTAATTGTCTCTTTTTTCTTCGTGCCTTCGATCTTCACTGTTTTTTCATTTTCCAATCGAATAAAATCTTCTTCCACCTGAACCAGTTGACCTTCTATTTTCTCACCTTTCACCGTAACAACCTTCACCCGTTTTCCTTGGTGCTTTCTGTACTGGTTCCAATGTGTCAGTGGACGATCTAATCCGGCTGAGGAAACATTTAACTCAAAATCTTCTTTTTCTCTATCCAAATTATGTTCAATATTTCTAGAAACAGACATGCACTCTTCAATAGAGACACGACCTGTTGTTTTATCGATAGTAACATGGATAACATTTGAAGCGCTAATTGATAAATCTACCACATAGAGATTGGCGTCCAGCTCTTGGAAACGCTCATCAATTAGCTTAAGTACTTTTTTCTTATCAATCATAGGTTAAAAAAAGAGGGGACTTTCGTCCCCTCGTTCGCAATCATTAAATTCTTGTGCAAATATATATCAAAGGAATTGAAATACCAAATAAAATTAGATTAATTTAGCCCTTTTACTCAAAAGATGTTAATAGAATTAGGAGATAAGATTATTTCGACTCAAATTTTCGAACAAAAGTTCGTTTGTGATTTAAATGCATGCAAAGGAGCTTGTTGCGTAGAGGGTGATGCTGGAGCTCCTCTCAATTGGGACGAGGTAAAAACCATTCAAAGTGACCTAGAAAAAATCAAGCCTTTTATGCGCCAAGAAGGAATTGATGTTATCGATAACTCAGACATATATTATTTGGATGAGGAGAATGAGCCAGTTACCTCCTTGGTCAATGAAAAAGAATGTGTGTTCGTTCAATTTGAAAATGGAATTGCGAAGTGCGCAATCGAACAAGCAAATAAACAAGGAGCCACAAACTTTAAAAAGCCCATCTCCTGCCATTTATATCCAATTCGACTGAAGAAATTCAATGATTACACCGCCATAAACTACGAAGAATGGAAAATCTGTGAGCCTGCATGCGCATGCGGAACATCACTCAATGTTCCGGTTTACAAATTCCTAAAAGAGCCATTAATTCGAGCTTTTGGCAACGATTTTTACAACGAATTAGAAACAGTGAGTAACGAACTTTAGTTCAATGCTTTTTCTAGGTCTGCAATTAGGTCATCCGCATCCTCTACTCCAACACTCAATCTTATAAGGGAATCTACAACCCCACTCTGTTCACGAATTTCTTTCGGAATAGAAGCATGTGTCATTGTTGCAGGATGCCCGATCAAGGATTCTACACCACCCAACGATTCAGCCAAGGCAAAAAGATGTACTTTTTTAACAACTTCCAATGCATCGGCTAATTTATTTCCTTTTAAAGTAAATGAGATCATTCCTCCAAAACCGCGCATTTGCTTTTTTGCAATATCGTGATTTGGATGTGACTCAAAGCCAGGCCAATAAACTGTTTCGATTTTAGAATGGCTTTTTAAAAAATGAGCTACTTTTTCTCCGTTCTCACAATGTCTCTGCATGCGCAAATGCAACGTTTTAATACCACGAAGCACTAAGAACGAATCCATTGGTCCAGTTACGGCGCCCGAAGAATTTTGAATGCGATACATTTCTTTTGCCACATCTTCATTTGATGTAACCAAGGCACCCATTACCACATCCGAATGACCTCCTAAGTATTTTGTTACAGAATGCATGACTACATCCGCACCTAAGTCCAACGGGGTTTGTAAATAAGGAGTAGCAAAAGTATTATCTACACACAACAATGCGCCTGCTTTTTTTGAAATTTTAGACATCGCCTCAATATCCACGATATTCATCATTGGATTTGTTGGAGTTTCTACCCAAATAATTTTGGTGTTCTCGTTAACATGCGCTTCTACTTCTGTTGTATCGTGCATGTTTACAAAATGGAATTTGATACCATATTTTTCAAAAATCGTTTTGAAAATCCGGTAAGACCCACCATATAAATCATTAGTAGAAATGACCTCATCTCCTGGGTTTAACATTTTAATTACACAATCAATCGCTGCTAAGCCAGAACCAAAACATGCTCCATATTTCCCATTTTCAATGGCAGCAATGTTCTGCTCCAATGCATGTCTTGTTGGGTTCAAAGTTCTTGAATACTCGTATCCTTTGTGATTTCCCACTCCGTCTTGAACATACGTTGACGTTTGATAAATGGGAGTCATTATTGCTCCTGTAGCAGGATCAGGTTGAACCCCCGCATGAATGGCTTTTGTTGCAAATTTCATTGATCTATTTTTTTTAACAAAAGTAAAATTTCTTTTTGTCCGAGTAACAAAATATTTCGTAAATTCAGTATTGAAATAAAATAAAATAAAATGGAAAAGGCGGAGCTAGGAAATTGGGGAGAAGAATATGCATGCAGGTATTTAGCACAAAATGATTTCACCATTCTTGGTAGAAATTATCGCTTTAAAAAATTTGAAATAGACATCGTTGCAAAAAAGAACAATGAACTAATCATAATTGAAGTCAAAACAAGGCAAACAGCGGAAATTGGTGAGCCATGGCGGGCTGTAACACGATCAAAACAAAAACAAATCATACAAGTTGCTGACAACTATATAAAACAAAATTCCATTGATTTAGATGCCCGATTTGATATAATATCAATAGTTCACAATACCTTCAGAACCGAATTGGAACATATTCCTTATGCATTTTATCCAACTTGGTAAGTCCACACTTTTCGTTATCTTTGCAAAAAACACACTAAAACGAAAACCATGAAAATAGCATCTGTTATTTTGTTTCTTTTGATGAGTCAATTTGGCTTTAGTCAGTTTGAAATTAATTATGGAAATATTAGCGGATTTAAGT
>CAIUSK010000117.1 GCA_903901805.1 uncultured Flavobacteriales bacterium | reverse complement strand
TGGAAAAAATAAAGAGTTGTATTATTTTTCTGGCGATATTTCGGATACTGGATTGAAAGATACACCGGGATTGAAAAACATGATCAATTCAATTTCAAAAGACGCTACAACCATGATGAAATCAGCTTCCTATTTATGTCATTTGCCTGATTTTTCAGGAGTGAGAGATATGATTTTAGCTAATTCCTTTACGATTATGCAAGATGATACGGGAATACCGTTCCGTTTCTACGATCAAAACAAATGGAAAATCCAACATTATGGTATTTATACACAACCCATTCCGCTTTTTGCTTCGCGTGGACAAGCGGATTTAAGAGCTGCTGTTGTGGGTAAAGAAAAACCAATTAAGTTTAGATACGGATATAACAATCCACCAAATTTGATGGTAGCTATAAAAAAGTAAAACCGTAACCTTTTTATTGACATTCGTTTCGGGAGAAGTTTACTTTTAATCCCAAGCTATATGAAACGAATTATCCTTGTGGGAATACTATTCTCATGCCTAGCTTTTGCTTCTCGGAAGATATCTAATAATTTAGATTCACAAGAAATTAGCGATCTTAAAATAAATTGGTCAGCCCCAATTGGAAATGTTTCCTTTCGCACGAATATTGATTTTTTAGACGGTAATTTAATCATTGGATCCAATGGAGGGAATTACATGGATTATTTCATTGATAAAGGAAATGGAGTGTATATCCTTGATCCTAAAACCGGAAAAACTCAATTAAATTTTGCGAATGAGAGCTTTGGTGACATGGATGTAAATGGGGTTCTTGTGTACAAGGATCGTATTTATTTTGGAAATGATAATGATGAGATTATCTGCGCCGATCAAAAGGGTAAAATAATCTTTCGTCAGGATGCTTCAGGCGATATAGAACATCGACCAATTCTAATCCAATCAGGCACTAAAACTCAACTTGTTTTTGCCATGGAAACGGGCGAAGTTAGATCAATAGATCCTGAAAGTGGGAATATCAACTGGACGTATTATCACCCAAATTTCCAAGGCCAAAAAGTTGGAGACAATCGAACAATGTTTAAATTAAAGATGCACTTTTATTCAGGCGACAAGTTCTTTCTAGAGCCAGTATTGCGAGACTTGAACAATGATAAAGTACAAGATTTAATATATATCGCTGAAGAAATAGATGTCTTTGCAATAGATGGAAAGACGGGCAAATTAATCACTTCGATTTTAAATGAATACCCTGAACAATATTATGGAACATTTCATTGTAGTCTTTCACATAGTGCTCCTGCTATTATTGAATCCGGTAATCAAATGCTTATTGCACTGCCGTTTGCATGTAATTTCGAAGGTGATTTGGAAGGGAAAAAAGCAATCAATCAATTACGAATTTTCAACCTAAATGGCAAAGAAGTTAAGCGAATAGATCTAGGAAATGATATTCGCACTTCTGGCTGCGTTCAACGGGATAATCGATTGTTTTTTGGTCGTAAATGGATTGATTTTTCCGGTGGATTGGATAACTATACGATTAATGCCTACGACCTTAGCATAAAAAATTACTCAATACCTCGAATTGCTCAAAAAAGCCTAACGATAGCCGGTGATGAATGCCTAATCTTTTCTTTTGAATATGGTTTTATGAAAGAAAATACCTACGATAAATCAACAATTGGGATATATAACTTACGAAAAAAAGCATTTGAGAATTTACACCATGTAAATGTTACCAGTGAATTTATCCCTGTTATTGGTGA
>CAIUSK010000116.1 GCA_903901805.1 uncultured Flavobacteriales bacterium | reverse complement strand
CAAATCGTATATCTGTACAGAAATATTGGGAGATGATTTAGTTTTTGTAGCACTGGATAATCAAGCAATTTCAACAGACATCGAAAACGAAAGAGATACAAAAATCCGAATTCAAAAGAACTAAAATTGATTCTTTTTTTGAATGTAAAAGGCTAATTCACCTTTGATATTTATTATATAATGTAATTTTTGCAATGTTAAGATTACATTTTAGTTTATTTTTGCAATGTTAAGATTGCATTTTTAATAGTAATTGAAATGTATAGATATCAATTTATAGTATTTTATGCAATTTATAGATTGCAAATCGGAAACAAATTAGTACCTTTGGGGAAATCAATGAAGGATGGAAAACTTAATTGCCGCTCATGAAAGGATACTACAAAACTTCGAATCAAGGTTTGAACGAACCATGGATATCGATTGGAATGACCGATTAATTGGGCTTACCGGAGCACGAGGAGTTGGGAAAACTTCCTTTTTGATTAATCACATCATCAAGAATTTATCGAGCGAATCAAATGCGTTGTATATCAGCATGGATGATATTCAAATTTCTACAATGACCTTAGTAGAATGTGCTGATAATTGGGTAAAACTAGGAGGCACACACCTTTTCATCGATGAAATTCACAAATACCCCAACTGGAGTCAGGAATTAAAAAACATTTATGACCGCTACCAAAAGTTAAAAGTCGTTTTTACCGGCTCGTCTTTATTGCATATTCAATCTGGGAAAGCGGATTTGAGTAGACGCGCTGTGGGTTATGTAATGAATGGGCTTTCCTTGCGGGAGTTTATTCAGATTCAAAGCGGAGAAAACTTTCCAAAAATTGAATTGGAGGACTTAGTGAAAAACCACACGAACATCGCGCGCGAAATTGTTACTAAAATTCACCCCCTCGCCTATTACTCCGAATATATAAAACACGGCTATTATCCATTCTTCTTGGAAAGCACGAAGACGTATTCGCAGAAATTATTGAACACCATCACCTTGATGCTCGAAACAGATTTACCGTACATGCGAAATGTGGATGTGAAATACATTCACAAATTAAAAAAGTTGGTTTACCTCGTTTCTCATGCACTACCCTATCAACCCAATGTATCAAAACTGTCAGGAGATCTAGAGGTTTCACGCAACACCATCATGCTTTATCTCACGTATTTAGAGGATGCTAAATTGTTTAATTTGTTACAAAGTAAATCTTCCAGCGAAGCCATTTTAGCTAAGCCTGAAAAAGTATATTTGCATCACCCAAACTTGATGTATGCCATTGGCAAAAACACAATTTTGGATGGAACCGTGCGCGAAAGCTTTTTCTATAACCAAGTAGCCAACGTGCACAAAGTAAGTGCCTCACAGCATGCCGATTTCTTAGTGAACGATGAATACACCTTTGAAATTGGCGGCAAGAACAAGACTCGGAAACAATTAAAAGACATCCCTAACAGCTATATAGCTGCAGATAACCTAGAAATAGGTTCTGGCAAAACCATTCCCTTGTGGTTGTTTGGATTTTTGTATTAAAATCACTCCTCCTTAAACCAGCCCGCGTACATTTTGTAATTGTTGGCAATGCGTTGCACTTCGCCGGCAAATAATTCGGGAGAAAGGGTTTTCACTTTTTTGGCAGGAACGCCGGCATAAATACTCCACGATTCAACACGCGTGTTTTCTGTGAGCACAGCACCTGCTGCAATGATACAATTGGACTCGATGTGGCAATTATCCATCACAATGGCTCCCATGCCTATCAACACGTTGTCTTCAACCGTGCATCCGTGAACAATCGCATTATGCCCAACCGAAACATTGTCACCCAAATTGACCTTCGTTTTTTGATACGTGCAATGCAATACAGCGCCATCTTGTATATTCACCCGATTGCCCATGCGTATCGAATTCACATCGCCACGCACGACGGCATTGAACCAAATGGAACATTCGTCACCCGTGATTACATCGCCCACTACCGTGGCATTTTCAGCTAACCAACAATCTGATCCAAATTGCGGTGTATTTCCATTACATGATTTGATTAAAGCCATATTCAAAAGTATAAAAAAAGCCGTTCAAAACGAACGGCTTCCATGCGATATAGAGTGTAATTATACTATTTTACTGCTTCAATAACTGCTTTAAACGCTTCAGGATGGTTTAAAGCCAAATCTGCTAGCGCTTTGCGGTTCAATTCAATTCCAGCTTTGTGCACTGCACCCATAAACTGAGAATAGCTCATTCCGTGTAAACGAGCACCCGCATTAATACGAGTAATCCATAACGAACGGAAATTGCGTTTCTTTTGCTTACGTCCTACGTACGCATAACCAAGTCCTTTCTCAATTGCATTTTTAGCAACGGTCCAGACATTTTTTCTTCTACCAAAGTACCCTTTGGCAAGTTTCATCAAGTTTTTTCTCTTAGCTCTTGATGCTACGTGATTTACTGATCTAGGCATAATTTTTAAGTTTTTTTGACAAGGAGTGTTCGCCGGGCGAATCTTAGGTACTCATTATCGGGTTAAACAATTTAAACCAACTGCAATTTACTTCATGCAAAGTTGCAATTTCACATTGGAGATATCAGCTCCATGAACTAAACCGGCGTGAGTCAAGTTTCTTTTACGTTTTGTAGCCTTCTTCGTTAGAATGTGGCTTTTGAACGCATGTTTACGCTTGATCTTACCAGTACCAGTGATAGTAAAGCGTTTTTTCGCACTGGATTTGGTTTTCATTTTTGGCATTTCCGTCAATTTTTAGATTTACTCTCTATATAGCTTCTTTATAATACTCTTATTTCTTTTTTGGGTTGATCATGATAATCATTTTCTTCCCTTCTAATTTTGGTAATTGTTCTACTGCGCCAATGTCCGCCAATTCTTGAGCAAACTTCAACAACAATATCTCACCCCTATCTT
>CAIUSK010000115.1 GCA_903901805.1 uncultured Flavobacteriales bacterium | reverse complement strand
TGGATTGCAGACTTGAATCTCGGACTTGTCTGGTTTCCAACTGATTACTTTTCCTATGATCGTTTTCCCGTTTCGGGAACATACAATAATTACTATTATTCCATGGACGCCTTGAACGGTAAATTAGCGATTGCCTCTGGCTACCTGTTGGCAAAATTACCTGCTTTTTCTAAAAATGGCATTCATTTTTTTGAAAACGAAAATTGGACATTTACGAATGTTTATGAACAGAATTGTTGGGAAGGAACCAATATTTTTGATTTCCTTGATGTTTCTATCAATCCAAAAAATCCTGAGGAATATGCAACATGTACTTATTCAGAAGTGCCTATTACGGTATTTAAGAATAATCAAGGACAAGTCTTTACGGATACTAATTCAACCATTGAATTCACTTCCTTTGGCAACGGTTGGTCTTTAGTTTCTGATGTTTGTTATGACGAAAAGGGCAATCTCTGGGCGTTAAACGGATATTGCGAAAAGCCTTTAAATGTAAGAGGAACGGATGGTGTTTGGACAAATTTTGATTTAGGCACCGCAGCAAAAAATAAATTCACCAAGAAAATGATCGTTGATTTTGACGGGAATATTTGGAGTGCAACAGATAATGCTGGGTTATTTGGGTATAATTATAATAATACACTTACAAATACTGCTGATGATAAGCGAATTCAAATCAAAACAGGTGTGAATTCAGGAGATTTGCCTTCAGACAATATAACAGCAATTGCTGCTGATTTTGATGGTGAAATTTGGATTGGTACAGATGCTGGTTTTGCTATTTTATATAATGGTTCAAACTCGTTTAATGCCGCGGCAGGAGAATATGATGCGCAACGTGTTAAGGTGAAATTTGAAGGAAATGTGGAATATGTACTAGGCTCAACGCACATCACGGATATTGAAGTGGATGGAGGAAATCGAAAATGGATAGCAACAGCCAATGCAGGAATCCTTTTGCTCTCTTCGGATGGTTCAGAGATTATTGAACAACATACAACCGACAATTCTCCACTTATTTCAGACGTAATTTACGATATCAAATTAGATCAAACAACAGGCGAATTATTTATTATTACAGATAAAGGACTCGTTTCTTACCGAACAAATGCAACGTATGAAGATCCGGAATATACTTCAACCACTGTTTTCCCAAACCCAGTTAGACCAACTTATTTTGGCCCTGTAACAATCCAAGGAATTCGTTATAATTCTGATGTGAAAATTACTGATGTAGCAGGGAATTTGGTGTATAAAACCGTATCAAATGGAGGAACAGCAACCTGGGATTGCAAGAATTTAAATGGCGAGCGTGTAGCAACAGGTGTTTACCTAATTTGGACGGGGATGAATGAAGGAAAAGGGAAAAAAGTCGGGAAAGTTCTCGTTGTTAATTAGGCGTAATGAAACTTTTCATTTGCTCCCAAAAACTTTTTTCAGCAGGAATAAAACCCTGATTAACAAAAACATGGATAGCTTCGTTCTTTGATGTATCCAATTTTTTTTTACCAAAAAACGCATCTAGTTTTTCAAGTGAACCCATAGCGGAAGTTAATCCCATCCAATTCGACAAATCAATATCTTTTGATTCCTTGGGTTGAATACGAATTTGTTCAATAAGGTCATCGGAGAAAGCTAATAAAATGAATAATTCTTTGGATCTGTATTCTAAATAACTAATTCCCGAATAAACTTTCTCCAAAACAGTATCACTGAAAATCTCAACCAATTCTATGGCCTCATCTGGATTTTCTTCATTCATTTTTTTCCATTCCTCACCAAAAACACCATGAACAATTAAAAACTGTTTAAATTCTTCTTCTAGTGCCGCAAGTTCTTCAGCCGATAAAATACGGTATTTCATTATGTAACTCATATGAGGTACGAAATTAACGGATTAAATGAAAAAAGTAGATAATAGAAACCAATTTCGATTAAATTTGTCTTAACAACTCAAACGATGAATAAAAACGACGAATTACTTCACAAAAGATCCCAAGCAAAACTGGGCGGTGGACAAACACGCATTGACAAGCAGCACCAACAAGGAAAATTAACTGCTCGTGAACGCATAGAAATATTATTGGATGAAAATTCCTTTCAAGAAATTGGAGCGTTGGTTTCCCATCGTTCCAGAGATTTTGGACTAGACAAACAACATTTTCCAGGAGACGGTGTAATAACGGGTTATGGAATGATTCACGGTCGTATTGTTTATGTTTTTTCTCAAGATTTTACAGTACTTGGAGGTTCTTTATCAGAAAGTCATGCATTGAAAATTTGCAAGATTATGGATATGGCCATGACTAATGGTGCCCCAGTTATCGGAATAAATGATTCGGGAGGTGCACGTATCCAAGAAGGAGTAGTTTCATTGGCGGGTTATGCCGATATTTTCTATCGAAATACAAGAGCTTCGGGAGTTGTTCCTCAGATTTCAGTTGTTATGGGACCATGTGCAGGTGGTGCTGTTTATTCTCCGGCTTTGACTGATTTTATTTTTATGGTGGAAGATACTTCCTATATGTTTGTCACCGGTCCAAATGTGGTTAAAACCGTAACACATGAAGAAGTAACATCAGAAGATTTGGGAGGAGCAAGAACGCATGCAGAAAAATCTGGAGTGAATCATTTCACTGCACCAAATGATGTTGCTTGCTTAAAGCAAGTACGGGAATTAATCACCTTTATGCCTCAGAATTACGCAGAGAAGGCACCTAAAATAACTGACTTTACTTTTTCAGATAAAAAACGGGAGCTAATCAACTCAATTTTACCTGCTAATTCATCTCTCCCATATGATATCCGAAAGGTGGTTGATTGTGTAATTGATGATGATACATTTCGTGAGGTTCAAGCAGATTTCGCAAAAAACATCGTAGTGGGATTTGCTCGATTAGATGGGCGAACAATTGGTGTTGTTGCTAATCAACCCGCAAGTATGGCAGGTGTTTTAGATATTGACTCATCGCGCAAAGGAGCACGGTTTGTTCGTTTTTGTGATTCCTTCAATATTCCTTTACTGGTGTTTGAAGATGTACCTGGATTTTTACCTGGGACAGACCAAGAATGGCGGGGGATAATTACACATGGAGCTAAACTACTATATGCCTTTTCAGAAGCTACAGTTCCGAGAATTACTGTAATTACTCGTAAAGCTTATGGTGGTGCATTTGACGTAATGAATTCCAAAAATATTGGTGCAGACTTAAATTTCGCATGGCCAACTGCTGAAATAGCTGTTATGGGAGCAAAAGGCGCAGCCGAAATTATTTTCAAAAGAGAAATTTCAGAGGCCATTGACCCAGAAGCAAAATGGAAAGAAAAAGAAGCAGAATATGCTGAATTATTTTCAAATCCATACCGCGCTGCAGAACGAGGTTTTGTTGATGAGGTAATACTTCCAGGAGAAACGCGCGAACGTTTAATTCACGGGTTCAACATGTTAGAAAACAAATCGGAACAGCTTCCACGCAAAAAACATGGAAACATTCCGTTATAAACCCAACCGTTTTATTTAACAGTATTCGTTAAAAGCCTCGCTCAAATTTTCAGCGATCATTAATGGACTTGCGCCTTCAATGTGGTGTCTTTCTACAAAATGAACCAATTTACCCTCTTTAAATAATGCGATAGATGGAGAAGATGGAGGATATGGAAGAAAGTAATTTCTTGCTTGATTAGTTGCCTCGGCATCTACACCTGCAAATACAGTTACTAACTCAGTAGGTACTTTATCATTGTTTAAGGCCAGTTTTACACCTGGACGCATATTTCCTGCTGCACATCCACATACTGAATTTACTACTACAAGAAGTGTATCCTGGTTGTTTTGAATAGCTTGATCTACAGCTGCTGATGTCGTTAATTCCTTGAATCCTACTTGAGTCAAGTCTTGTTTCATTGGTTGTACTAATTCTGCTGGATACATAGTTTTGATTTTTAAACAAAATTACTGATAAATTTTGATTGATTATTCAGCTACCAACAATATCCGATCCCTAAGTTCATTCCAATTGAAAAATAATTTGTTGAAACCATTTCTGTATTAACAACTTTTCCTACTGAAAATCTGGCTATTGGCAGGAGTGATACCTTTATTCCAGATTGAGAATAATACGATAATTCAAATCCTCCGTTTATTGTGCTGGTATACGACGAAATTGTTGCTTGAAACGCACTCGAAAGGGATTGACTATTTAAATAATATCCATTCGTTTCCTTCATAAGCTTTCCTACAGATAAGCCTACAAATGGATTTACACCATATTTTCCAAATCGAAAAGAGTAGCCAAAATTAATGGGGACATTGAGGTACTGGTATTTATTAAGAAATTGTGCGTTATAATTGACATTGCTATAATCCGTTTTCTCTCCCCAAACAAAATAATCAAATCCACTTGAAATAGTAAACCCTTTATAGTCAAACACATACTTTACCGAAACATCCCAAGATGTAATACCCATTTCTTCGGCCTTCCTTTTTTCTTGGTAATTTTTCTGCGTATAAACTGCAGATAATATGGGTGTGTTTGATTCTCTGAAAATTGACTCAACGGAACTTACACCCGCATAAAATCCCATATAATGAGACCTAATTTGATCTTTTTTATTCTTTGATGGAATTGTTAATTCACCATGGGAACAAGTAATTAAGGCTTGGTCTCTTAATTTCATTTTTAATAATGAGTCTTCTTTATCTATTATTGATTCCTGTGCAATTTGCTTTTGTAGATTGCTACTGTCCAATGGTTCATCTTCAACTATTTTGGTTGTTTCCATTGAATGAACCTGCATCACTTGTTTATCCTTATTTATTCCAATGACACTGTTTCTTTGAGTTTTTGGTACGAGAAATTCTTTTATCATTTGATTTTCTTTTCTCTTTTCTGAATTTGAAATAGTGTTGTTTGTCGCTTGAACTAGGGAATAATCCGATTTTCTTATACCATTATTTATACTTTTTGGTTGGGATTTTTGCCGAGGACCGTTATTAATTGCATTGGAACCAGTTACTTGGTTATTTGTAAAACCATTCAACCATGTTAACACTAGAATGGATCCGGTAATAATGGTAAAAGTTCCGCTTAACCACCAAAAGAAAATAGTGCGCTTTTTCTTTTTTTCACGCTCTAGTACATCGAGGCGCTGATTAATATCAGTAAGATAGCTTTCTGGAATTTCCTCTGAAATATGAGATTGAAATCCTTTTCTGATTAAATCGTTTAATAGTTCATCTTGTCTCATGACTCATTTCTATTTTTAAAAGTTCTTTTAATTTCTTGCGGGCTATTTTGGTATGCCACTTTGACGTTTGTTCCGAAATCCCGAGCATATCACCAATTTCACGATGTGAATACCCATCAATTGCAAATAAATTAAAAACAGTTCGGGTTCCTTCTGATAATGTTAACATCATACTGGCTAAATGATTATCATTTATACTATATTCTACCTCGGCAACTACACCGTCATTTAATTCAATAGGAGCATCTTGTTGAAAAAACAGTAGGTATTTTTTATTCTTTCTATAATCATCTATGATTTCGTTGGTTATTATCCGTTTTATCCAACTGTAAAATCTAGCCTCTTGATAGCGATCCAAATATTGAATTATTTTAATAAATGCATTATTAACCAATGTTAAATGGTCTTCTTCATTTTTTCGATACCGCCTAGCTACGCTAATTAATACCGGATAACATAATGTATATAGTTCCAACTGTGCTTTTCTATCGAAAGCAAACGCTTTATTCAATAATTCGGCACTCGGTTCTTGCATTTTCCTTTGATACTCTATTAAAGATAACGAAAATTCTTGCGTTGAGGAGGTGTATTGATTCTTTCAAGTAGTTAATCCGATTTTATTTGACGGTAAAAAACCCTTTTTAAGCCCATTTTACGTAAACCTACTTAGACACTTTCGTACTCCTACGTAATTGCGTATTCGTAGCAGTGTGTATTTTGATTTCGTTTCAAGTGCTTTTCTTTCATTCCCTTTCATTTAGCCGCAGATTTGTCTCATAAACAAACGCAGTAATTATGAAAACAACATCTAACTTCAAAAATTTAGCTCTAGGACTTTCTTTCGCTTTAACAGCTGTCCTTGCTCAAGCTCAAACTGGAAAAGTATGGG
>CAIUSK010000114.1 GCA_903901805.1 uncultured Flavobacteriales bacterium | reverse complement strand
TGGAAAAACTACAGTTCCAATATCACGTCCATCCATGACAATCCCTCCTTTCTCCCCCATTTTCTGTTGCTCGTGTACTAATTTTTCACGCACCTCCTTAATTTCAGCAATTCTTGAGACTGAACTGGCAACATGTCCTTGGCGAATTTCATTTTCGCAATTCTCACCGTTTAAATAAATCGATTTATTTCCTTGATCATCGATTTTAAATTCAATGCTTATAAATGGAAGTGCGTTGATAATTTCAGCTATTTGGATTTGATCTCCTGAAATCCAGTTATTCCGCAAACAATACAAGGTAACTGCGCGATACATGGCACCAGAATCTATAAAAATATAATTAAGTTGGGATGCCAAATCTTTTGCTAGCGTGCTTTTTCCGCAAGAAGAAAAACCATCAATGGCAATGGTGAGCTTTTTAGTTTGCATGACACAAAACTACCTTTTTTTCCATTTACCAAGCGAACTTGACAAACTTATTACACTATTTGAACCTGCTTTTGAATAAATCACATATCCATAATCCAACCGAAAACGTTTTGTTTTTACGCCTATCCCCAAACTAAAACCTGCCATTCCTGGACGAGTTTCGATCTTCATTTCTTGCCTCCTGTGGTAATTAAAGCCCAATCTAAAAAATAAACTTTTGGAGAGAGATAATTCTGTGGAAAGCGATAAATGCCGTGCCATTTTTTCAACAAAATTGGCTTTTGCAACGGGAATTGTATCACCTGTTAATGCATCATAGGTTGGTAAGGCAAATGGATCATTATAGGTTAAATCCCATTGATTCAACTGATGCAATACTACGTAAAATCGAAATGGAGCATGTGCTAGTTTATAGGAAAAACCCAATTGTATATCCGCAGGTAGAATCCCTCGATCATTTGAAGAATAATTCGATAATTTAAAACCCGCATTTTTAAAAAGAGCAGTTGCAGAAAAAAGTTTATTGGGATGACTAAACGTTCCACTTAAATCAATGGACATTCCATAAGCACTATACGTTTCAAGATTTGACCCAATAAAATTGAAATTACCACCAACTGAAATCACAGGATTCAATTGCTTTCCGTAACCTAATCCAATTACATATTCAAATGGTCGAAAAGTTCCAGTGGATTGTCCATTCGCTTCTGTACCTTGAAACGTGCCATAATCCACGTATTTCACATTGGCAGAACATATTCCTTTCAATCCTTTCTGAGCATAGGCTGCCATTCCATAGTTAATACCTCCCGCCAGAAATGCTTGACTAAAAGCAACTGCTTGATGCATTTTTTCATTTAATACGGAGGGATTTGATATCCCTAAATGTATATCATCGTCCATATGAGACATAAAATAACCTCCAGTTGCGGCGGTTCGCGCTGAATAATCCAAGTTTAAAAAAGGAAAAGAATAACTCCCTCCAGTTTGAGCATGAATAGGAAGAAGAGCTGAAAGAAAAAGTAATAACCCAACAAATTTCATATAAAAAAAACGTATTAAATTGAAAATAATTGTCAAATCCAGTTACTAATTTTATAAAAAGAGAACACTGTACAAAAATACTATTTAAATGTTGCTCAAAATATTTAACCAATTATTAAAACGCAGTTATTTTTCTATTATTTTGTCGTTATCTACTTAAATCATTAAACTAATCGTTATGAAAACAGCAGCCACACCGAAAGACATTTTATTCGTTACAATGCTTTCTATCACTTGTTTAATAGGGTATCTTGGTTTTTATCAATCAGCCAAATACAAATCCCAAAATCAGCATTTATCTCACACAGAGATTCAACCAACCCTATCAAATCCGCAAGGAAAATAATTTACACACATATCTTTTACTTCGTTAAAGCCTGTCACTGACGGGCTTTTTTTTATCTTTGCAAAAAAACGACATTAGATGGAAATTCCAAAAACATACGACCCACGAAGTGCAGAAAACAAATGGTATCAATACTGGATAGAGAAGGGATACTTTTCTTCTACTCCGGATGAGCGCGAAGCATACACCGTTGTTATTCCACCACCAAATGTAACGGGGGTATTACACATGGGACATATGTTGAACAACACCATTCAAGATGTCTTAGTTAGAAGAGCTCGAATGCTGGGTAAAAATGCATGCTGGGTTCCTGGAACTGACCATGCCTCTATTGCTACAGAAGCAAAAGTTGTTCAAAAATTACGTGAACAAGGAATAAAAAAATCTGATTTGTCCCGTGATGAATTTTTAAATCATGCCTTTGAATGGAAGGATAAACACGGAGGAATTATCCTAGAACAACTAAAAAAACTCGGAGCTTCATGTGATTGGGATAGAACCCATTTTACAATGGATAAAGAATATTCGGAATCCGTAATTTCTGTTTTTATTGATTTGTATGAAAAAGGAAAGATTTACCGTGGCTTACGCATGGTCAACTGGGATCCGGAAGCATTAACGGCACTTTCTGACGAGGAAGTTCTATACAAAGAAGTCAACTCCAAACTATTTTTCGTTCGGTATAAGATTGAAAATTCAGAAGACGATTGGTTAACAATCGCAACCACACGTCCAGAGACAATATTAGGAGATTCAGCAATTTGCGTAAATCCAACGGATGAACGGTATAAAAAATACATCGGCAAAAAAGCCATTGTTCCAATTGCTAACCGAACAATTCCAATAATTGCCGACGAATACGTTGAAATGGATTTTGGAACTGGTTGTTTAAAGGTTACCCCTGCTCACGATACCAATGATTATGATTTAGGTAAAAAATACAACCTCGAAACAATCGATATTTTTAATGCCAATGGAACACTGAATACTCATGGTTTACATTATGCGGGACAAGATCGATTTGAAGTTCGAAAATCCATTGAAAAGGAGCTTGATGAAAAAGGATATTTAGTAAAAACGGAAGATCACGTAAATAAAGTGGGGTTTTCTGAAAGAACAAATGCCGTTATAGAACCTCGACTATCCTTACAATGGTTTGTGAGCATGAAAGAATTGGCTGAACCTGCTTTGGAAAACGTACAAAATGGGAACATTCAATTTTATCCTGAAAAATTTAAAAATACGTACAGACATTGGATGGAAAACATCAAAGATTGGTGTATTTCAAGACAACTTTGGTGGGGACATCGCATTCCTGCATGGTATTATGGGGCTAATACAGAAGATTTCGTTGTGGCAAGAACCCAAGATGAAGCATTTGAATTAGCGAAAAAGAAATCAGGAAAAGACCTGCAAATATCCGATTTAAAACAAGACGAAGATGTATTAGACACGTGGTTCTCAAGTTGGTTGTGGCCAATTTCGGTTTTCAACGGACTTACACAACCAGGGAATAAAGAAATAAAATACTATTACCCAACTAATGATCTTGTAACAGCTCCTGAAATCATGTTTTTTTGGGTAGCTCGAATGATTATTGCTGGATATGAATACCTTGGAGATCTTCCTTTCAAAAATGTTTATTACACAGGAATTGTTCGTGATAAATTGGGAAGAAAAATGTCCAAATCACTTGGTAATTCACCAGACCCATTAGATTTAATTGAAAATTATGGTGCTGATGGTGTTCGCGTGGGAATATTAATTTCTTCCCCTGCTGGAAATGATTTACCTTTTGACAGTTCTCAATGTGAACAAGGAAGAAATTTCACGAATAAAGTGTGGAATGCTTATAGACTTGTATCTTCGTGGGAAATTCGTGAATTTGATCAGCCCGAGTCCTCTAAAAAAGCAATCGAATGGTTCCAAACAAAATTCAATGAATCGTTACTGGAAATAAATGATGCTTTCGATAAATTTAGAATTTCTGATGCCTTAATGACCATTTATAAACTGGTTTGGGATGATTTCTGTTCGTGGTATTTAGAAATGATTAAACCCGGCTACGAACAACCTATTGATGCTAAAACAATTGAAACAACTAAATTTTTCTTCGGTGAATTATTAAAAATAATGCAGCCTTTCACACCTTTTATCTCCGAAGAACTTTGGCATTTATTGGAAACAAGAAAAGAAGGAGATGATATTGTTATTGCAAAATGGCCTCAAGCTCAATCTATTGACGAAGATGTATTGACCCAATTCGATTATATGGAAAAGGTGGTTAGTCAAATTAGAACAATCCGAAAAGAGCAAAACATTGCTAATAAAATCAAACTAGAGTTATTTATTAAAAAGAATCAAACGCTAGATACCCGTTTTGATACCGTAATTAGAAAAATGGGGAATCTTTCGGTTTTGGAATACACTACCGAAAAAATTCAACAGAGCAATTCTTTTATTGTTGATTCTAATGAATATTTTATTCCCTTTGGAGACACAATTGATTTGGAAGGAGAGAAAGAAAAACTAAACATCGACCTGAAATATACCAAAGGATTTTTAGAAAGCGTTCGAAAGAAACTGACAAACGATAAATTCATGTCTAGTGCTCCAGAGCAGGTTGTTTCCAGTGAACGCAAAAAGGAAGCGGATGCATTGAATAAAATTGCTGTATTGGAAGAAAAAATAAAAGAATTATCTTAAAATCAAATCCACATTAAAGGAATGTTATTTGTTTGACTTCAAAACGATATTCCTTTTTTTCGTGAATTAAACATAATTTTCCTAAAGCATCTACTCCAATTATTTCTCCTTGGAATTCACCCATTTTTTCGGAGTAAAATCTGGCTGTTGTGTTTATTCTATATAAATTTTCCAAGTATTGTTTATTCAAAATTGCAGCATCAAATTCAATAAATTGAAAATAGTAATTTAGCTTATCCAATAATTTACCAAAAACCTCAATTCTATTCTGTTCAACCCCCAATTGTTCGGATATACTAGTAGCGGTAATCTCACCGAAATTCAACTGATTTACATTCAATCCAACACCAATGATTGAATTCACTATTTTATCTCCAACAAGTTGATTTTCAATAAGTATTCCTCCAATTTTCTTCCCGTCAACCACTAAATCATTCGGCCATTTAATTTGAGCATTTAATCCCAAATCCTGCAATGCTTCACAAATAGATACAGCGGTATATTGCATGAGAAACAATTGGTTTGTCACTGACAAATTGTCTAGTGTAATAAACACTGAAAAAAGTAAGTTTTTACCTATTTCAGACAACCATTTAGCATCTCTTTGTCCTCTTCCCTCAAATTGTTCATCTGCCAGAATGACTTGACCAAATTCTACTTTACCCTCGTTCACAAGCTTGGCAATATAGTTGTTGGTGGAGTCTGTCTGATCTAAGTAAATAATTGAGTTACCAATTTTAGCGTTTTTTTTCAATTTGATTGGGATAACAAGAGTTAACGAAAATAATATTGCGTAGATTTGTAAGAATCAAAGATACATGAGTAAAACTAAAAAACAAAGCGAATCAAGTAAGTTGTGTGATGCAATAGTTGAGGGAATGCAAGATAACAAAGCAAAAGATATTGTGGTATTGGATTTGAGAGAAATTGAGAGCGCTGTCAGTGATTTTTTTGTGGTTTGTAGTGGTGAATCGTCTACCCAGGTGGATGGTATTGCTGAATCAATCAGTAGATATACCCGAAAACACCTAAAACAACGACCATGGCACGTGGAAGGAAAAACTAAAAGTGAATGGGTTTTATTGGATTACATTGATGTTGTAGCTCATGTTTTCTACAAAGACACACGCTCCTTTTTTGATTTAGAAGACCTTTGGTCGGATGCGATTCGTACAGATATTCCTAATTTGAATTAAACAACATGGCAAACAACGATAAAAAAAGCCCATTTTCTATTTATTATATCTATGCGATTATTGGCATTGCGATCATAGCTTTTCAACTTTTCATGAATGGAGGTGGTGAAACAAAAATCAACACGAAACAAACATTTTTTACGCTCGTAGAGAAAAAAGGAGTTCAAAAAGTTAGAATTATTAACCGAGAGAGAGTTAAATTTGAATTGAACCCAACAGGAAAGCAATTGGTTTTAAGTGGAAGTGATTCCGATTTTAAATCAATGTCTAAGGCGCTTACATCAGGTTCTTCAAAAAAAGATAAGAAAGTTGTATTTGTACTAGAAGAAATTGGTGACTTAGGAAATTTCGAAAATGAAATAAAATCTCGCGATCCTGCCCTATCGTATGAGGCAGACAAAGAAACAGATTGGCTAGGGCAAATATTATCATTCCTTTTACCGATTGTTATACTTGTAGCTATTTGGATGTTTGTTATGCGACGTATGAC
>CAIUSK010000113.1 GCA_903901805.1 uncultured Flavobacteriales bacterium | reverse complement strand
CAGAAAAAATTGAATTTGAAATTCCGGAGAATTATGATAAATGTAAATAAATTTCTGTTTCTTTTCTGTTTTAGTCTATTGACTTCATTCTTTTTTGGTCAAACCAAGAGCGAAAAACTGAAGAAAGATCAAGTGAAAATTGAAAAACGCATTAAAAACACCAAAAGTTTATTAGATAAAACAAAGTCCAAAGCAAAATCTTCCTTGCAGGAGCTTGAATTGGTGGACGCTCAAATATCGACGCGTGAAATGCTTGTTCGGAATTTTGATGAACAGGTTAAAAATGCTGAAATGGAAATGATTGGTAAAGCAAACGATATCAAACATATCAAATCGCGTCAGCAATCATTAAAAAAACAGTTTCGACAAATGATTTTACATGCCTATAAGAATCGTAATAAATTAGGTAAATTAATGTTTGTTTTTTCATCAAAAACCTATGCTGAGGCTTTACAACGCAACAATTACATTGAAAAAATGAAGGAAATTGAAAAAACGCAATTTCAATTACTGTCAAAAAATCAGGAGGTTATACAAGGAGAGTTTTCGTTAATAAGTTCCGAAAAAACAATAAAAGAGCAAGCGCTAAACGAAAAATTAGCGGAAAAAGCGTTTATCGAAGAGGATAAAGCATTAAAGGAGACTTTATATCAGAAACTTAAGAAAGATGAGGAAACATTGTTGAGTAATCTTGCGAAGGACGAAAAAGAAAAACAACAGTTGAAATCTAAAATTAATGCGGCCATTCAGGAAGAGTTAAAAAAGTCGCAACAACCCAAAAAGAAAAAGCAAACCCCTACCAAAGAAACTAAATCCTCTAAAAAGGAAACGAATAAAACTTCACCAGCAAAAAAAGAAGTTAATACAACTGCTAAAAAAGAATCAGCTGTATCATTTACTGAGACCCCTGAGTCATCTTCATTGGGATCTAATTTCTCAGGGAATAAAGGTAGATTGCCTTTTCCGGTGGGAAGTGGAACAATCACCGAAAAGTTTGGAACCAATCCGCATCCAACGATTAAGAATGTTTTTACAAATAATAACGGTGTCGATATTAGCACGGCAAAGAACGCGGTTGTTCGTTCAGTATTTGAGGGTGAAGTTACAAGTGTATTAACCATTCCAGGTGCTGGTAAAGTGGTGATAATAAAACATGGTGGTTATAGAACGGTATACAGTAACCTGAAAGATACTTATGTAAATGTAGGTTCAAAAGTTTCTACGAAACAATCGATTGGATCATTATTGACACACGAATCAGGCTCCATGTCAATTGTTCATTTTGAAATTCATTTGGTGAGTGGCGGTAGTATTCAATGCCTGAATCCATCACTATGGTTGAGTCGATGATTTATCTTGGAAATTGGAAGCGCTGATTGTAAAGAAACTCTTTATCTGTTAAGGTCAACAAGAAAGCGATAATGTCTTTTTGTTCATTGGACGTGAGTGGTTTTATTTTTTTTAATTCCTTGCTGAGAAATGGCGTTTTAGGATCCAATTGCGTGTAATGATTTAACACCTCTTTCAATTTTTTAAATCTTCCGTCGTGCATATAGGGAAAAGTAAACTCAATATTTCTTAAAGTAGGAACTTTGAAAAGAAATGAATCCTTGTAATACTCACTAAAACCAGCTCTGCCATAATCCTTAATGAAGGGATCCATTGGTAAACCATTACTTTTTAATTTGTAATTCGAAAATAAGGGTTCTTGATGGCAGGAAGCGCATTCTTTTTTAAAAAGTCGATACCCTTTTTCTTGTTGAGGAGTAAATGAATATCCTAGCTCTTTTCGCATTACTTTATCATATATTGAATTGCTAGAAACTAGGTTCGCAGTAAACATAGCCATCGATTGAATCATACGACGAACTGTAATTTGATCATCACCCCAAACATCAAGAAATAATGCGCTATAAATTGGACTGGAAGATAAACGAGCCACTGCTGAATCTAAATTAAAATCCATTTCGTCATGATGCCTTATTGGTTCCATGGATTGTCGTTCAATATTTCCCATAGCACCATCCCAATTGAAATAAGGATTCCACGCCATGTTAATTAACGCAGGAGCATTTCGTCTACCAATTCTACCATCAATACCATGGCTCAGTGCATGATCTGTATGAGCAAATCCCGAAAAAGAAACATGACAAGTGGCACAAGAAATAGTATTGTCTCTGGATAATATTGGGTCATAAAATAATTTTCGTCCAAGCTGAAATTTTTCTTCTGTAAATGGGTTGCCTTCAAAATAGTATACTGGTTTTGGCCATCCTTTTGGAATTTCGAAACCCATTTTTGGTTTAATCGATTGAAAGGATAATAATCCGACTAAGATCAAAAACAAACTAAGAAAAATACTTCCAAATTTCATGGTTGAACTAATTGATGAAATCCATTTGCAATTTTGACAGCCTCAATCCCGGGTATCATAATCAAAGGTGATTTCTGCAAATTTAATGTTTCTGAAACAAATTTAGTTAAATCAAAGATCAATATTGGTTGCCCATTTTCTATTTGAAGTTTTGATTGCAGCCATCTTTGTGTGTTGTTTTTTCCGTGATATCCACCAATATGCAGTTGGAATTCCTTGTTGTGCTGCGTGCTTAAATTCGATTTTCCTTCTAATTTGAAATGAATATATCCCGTGTTCCAAGCCCAATACATTCCTAATCCTGGATCTAATGCTCCGGTAAATTGTGTTTGCATAGTGGAAAGACTATCAATTCCAATGGCAAATTCAAAAGCAGTGTTATAATAGGAGCCATCCTCCGTAAATGGAAGTAGATATGTCATAGAATCATTCATGTTAATTAAGTGAATAACATTTCCACCAGCAATATGCTCATCCGAGAAAAAAGGAGAATACTCAATATAAAATTTAAGTTCATCTATTTGTATCCACGCGGAATCTTTCAATAACGGTATTTTCTCACCAATTATCAAATTTGAGTTATTCAATCTAAATCCACAGGTAATTTGAGAAGACGTGAATAATGAAACTACGATAAACACAAAAAGAATTACCTGTTTCATTTTCTAGGTGGATGTTTTGGTCTGGAAAAATGCTTTTTGATTTCAGTAACAAATTGCTGTTTTTGAGAGGGATTACAAAGCGCATATATTTTTTTGAAATGCGTTAAATGTAATTCGTTTTTTTTACTAATTAAAGAACTTAATCTTGATTTTAGATTGTCTTCTTTCAAAGTATCAATTGCCGCGATACAAAGGTATAACTCGGCATGTAATTTCTCAATTTGAGAATCGAGTGGCCGAAGTTGTTCGAATAGAGATAACTCTATATTCTTTGCTTTTTTTAATTGATCACCTGTTAAACCAATTTTTTCGGAAACAAAAGGAGGATTATGTGGCTTACCTTTTTTTACTAATAAAAAGGCTGTAAATCCATTGCTGATAATCAATAAAATGATCAATAATTTAGAATATGTTTTTGCTTTCATAAGCTGTAAAAATTGTAATTAGACAGATGGGCTTCAAATGGGTTATTTTCTTGATTCGTTTGATTTACATGTAAGAAGTTAATCAACATGAAGCCAATAAAACAAGCGACTGCTAGTAATGCAATCCAATTCAAATATGTTTTGTTTTCTCGTTTGTAATTCAATGGAATTTCTTTGATTTTATTAACTAAGTCATTTGAAGGAATTTCTTTTTTAAATGATTGACCTTCAATAAAATGATTTATGTAGTTTTCCTTATTATCCATATCATTTAGTGTTTATTTCTATCTTTTTCTTGTTCTAATTCAATTGTTTTCGCATTAATTTGGCAAGTTTTTTTTTAGCTCGGAATAATAATGATTCCACTGCCGAATGCGAAGTTTTCATTTCAGTGGCAATTTCTTGATAACTCATTCCTTCCAAACGATTAAGCATAAAAGCGAGTTGTTGTTTTTCAGGCAATTTTTTTAATGATTTTTGAAAAATTAATTCGAATTCCTGATATTCTAGTTCCTCCAGCGGTGTTTGTTGATCTGATTTTAAAGGTGTTATTTCGTTATCAATTTGAATCATTTTTCCACTGCGTTTTTTTCGGCTTTTTCGACGAGTTAGCTCATGAGATTTATTAATTGCTATTCGATATAACCAGGTTTTCAATAAACTTTCTCCTTTGAAAAAATCAATGGAT
>CAIUSK010000112.1 GCA_903901805.1 uncultured Flavobacteriales bacterium | reverse complement strand
TGAATAACTGGCCGGTGAATAGGGAAATCAAATTTTTTGGCATTGAAAATCAATTCATTGAGGTATTCTCCCATTACATCTCCTTTCCACGGAGCAATGGCTCCTTCATATATACTTAGGTTTTTGTTTGGAATCACTAATTCAGGATCTATACCTAAAACTTGACCAAACCCTTCACACGTTTTACATGCTCCAAAAGGATTATTAAATGTGAAAAAATGTTCATTAGGTTCTTGAAATTCAATAGAATCAAGTTCAAATCGATTATTGAACCAAGTCGTTGATTCATCTTCAAGCCTATAGATACCGCAATTTCCTGATCCTTCTGCATAAGCAATTTGAATAGAATCCGCATAACGTGCCTCATTTCCGTCTTCATCAAATCGTATGCTGATTCGGTCAATAACCAGTTGTGTATCAGCTAAATTAGTGATTTCTCCGCCGATTAGTTCACTTATCTCCTCTAATTTATTGTTCCTAAATACTCGTTGAAAACCTTGTTGAATTAGTGTTTCTAGTTGTTTTTGAGCGCCATATTTTTCCCAGTTTGCAAGCGGACAAATAATCAATGCACGCTCGTTATTGGGTATGGTTTTTAGGAAATCTACAACATCTGAAATGGAGTGTTTTTTAACTTCATTACCTGAAATGGGAGAGTATGTTTTCCCAATTCGAGCAAACAACAATTTTAAATAATCATAAATCTCCGTACTTGTACCAACGGTTGATCTTGGGTTATTTGATATTACCTTCTGTTGTATGGCTACGGCAGGCGAAATCCCTTTGATATAATCAGTTTCAGGCTTATCTAGTTTACCCAAGAATTGTCGTGCATAGGAAGATAAGCTTTCAATATAGCGTCTTTGTCCTTCTGCATACAGGGTGTCAAATGCTAGCGAAGATTTTCCCGAACCAGATAATCCAGTAATCACTGTGATTTTTCGATGCGGAATTTGAACGTCGATATTTTTTAAATTGTGTACGCGTGCGCCCTTAATTTCGATGTATTTTTCTTTACTCACTCTACAAAAGTAAACACATCAAGCCACAAATGGTTTTGTTTTATTGATTTTATTACCTTTATCCCATGCGACGAGAACGTATATTGTTAATCATTTCATTTTTTACTTGTTCTTTTTTACAAGGTCAGCGATTTGATCCATTTAAAAATACAATTAATACAGCTCAAAAAATTCAGATTAGTAAATCTTTGTGGCAAAATTACTTGCGAACAGACATTGATTCCCTCAAAGTTCTGGCAATTTATATTGAACAAGTGGAACCAGCGAGTTCTAATGCAGAATTGATTTATTTTGGAAAACGTGTTTTAGGATGCTACTGGGTGCGTAGTGGTGAAGTGAAGTTAGGAAAAACTCAATTAAAGGAGGCCTTGGCTTATCATAGAAAATTAGGGGATAAAGCAAATGAGACAGAAGAATTAAATGAGCTAGGGATTGCCAGTTTCATGGAAGGAGATTATTCGAGTGCTAAAGTATTATTTGAATCATCATTGAAAGCAGGAAAAGATTCACCAAATCCAACGCATTATTTCTTGGCTGAACTCAATTTAGCGAAGGTGTTTGATAAGCTCAACATGAAGCAAAAGTCCATTGCGATAGCTTCTCAATACTTGAGGGAATCGTTAAAAATGAAAAAAAATGAATCTGCCTCAAATGCCTATGGATTTTTAAGTGATTTGGCTTTAGAACGCAAGAACTTGCCTTTAGCTAAAGAATATTTAGACAAAAGCATTCATTGTTTAGGGCAAGCGGATAATGTTTTTTTTAGAGCTCAGGCTTTAACTAATATGGGTGCTTATTGTGCTACAATTCAAGATTTCGATGATGCTACTAATTATTTTAATCAAGCATTAGCGTTAAGAATAAAAGTGAATCACAGAAAAGGTATTTTAGAGTCCTATTATAACCTTGGTTCTTTGGCCTATATGCAAAATGATTTTAAGAAGGCTGAAAATATATTTATTTTAGGATTAGAACGAGCTAAATCAGAAGCTTTTATTTCAGATCAAATAGATTTTTTGGAAATGTTGGTAGAGATTCAAAAAGACACCAAAAACAAAGATAAAGAAATTGAATATTATCGTTTGTACCTAGATTTAAAGGATGAAAATCAAGTAAAGCTTTTGAAAAGTCAGGAAGAAAATGCGTTATTAGTCGATTTCTTTGAGGTAAAAAAATCAGAAGCACTTCAATTGCCCGTAACTAATCAATTTTGGACAGGGATATTGATTGGGTCGGGAGGAATGCTCCTTTGCCTCATACTTTTAAACTTGATTTTCAAAAATAAAGAAACACTCCTTTTCACAAAACGATATGACGAATGACCAATCAATTCCTGATGAATATTTATTACGAGAATTTTATGAAATGCTCACTCCAGAACGAATCCAGTTGTTTGAGCAAATTATTGATCAGCGAACAAATCACTTCACTGTAATATCAGAAGATATTTTCCAAGAGCACAACGCATCTGCCATTGTTCGAAGTTGTGATTCTTTTGGTATTCAAACGCTTCATTTAATCGAATCAAGAAATACGTATCAAGTTCATGAAGGTATAGCTCGTGGTTCAAATCAATGGGTTACGCTTGAGCATCACTATTCAGAGGGATTACCATCTGAAGAAATTTTTCAACGAATCAAGGAACGCGGATACAAGATTGTAGCTACAAGTCCACATGCCATAGAATATGATATTTTCAACCTGCCCATTGATGAGCCCTTGGCTTTTGTTTTTGGCGCCGAAAAAAAAGGAGTAACTGAGGCTGCAACTGAACAAGCTGATTATCTGGTGAGAATTCCCATGTATGGTTTTGCTGAAAGTTTGAATGTTTCTGTCTCTGTTGCCATTATTTTAAATGAGTTGAGAAATCGTTTAAAAGATTCCACAATTGATTGGAAATTAACCAATGAAGAACGTGTAAGAACAAAACTTTCTTGGTGTCGAAAACATCTAAAAAGCAGTGAACTAATTGAAAATGAGATAAAAAGAAGGTTTTTAGAGAAAGAATTGTAACTTTGCAGCCTGTAAAGCATAAAAAATGAAAACAATTCTACCTTTTTTGACCATCTCTTTGTGTTTAGTTTTTCTTTCTTGTGGAACAAACGATGAATCGCTTGCTTCAAATAATATTAAGCAGTCAATTAAATCCAAAGCTATTGTTCAAGATACACTTACCCCAGTTTGCAAATTAAAGTTGAATGATATTTTGGGGAATTATTCCAATAAGAGTGGTTTTTCAGCGATAATTAAGGTTTCAGAAAAGGACTCCTCTAAAATTGATTTTGTTTTTCAAATTAGTAAAGGTTGTGTAAGACGTTATTCGGGAACAGCATCAAAAGAAGAATTCTACAGTGAAAATGAACTGAATTATATTTCAAAAGATACAGTAAATAAAATCGAGTTGGAGATTTCTATGTTTTTTAGCGACAATAAATTAGCTGTGACTGAAAGAACATCAGAGAAAAAAGAAAAAAAGAATGAGAAATGTGTTTTTGAAGGGCATTTAACGAAATTAAAATAGATTTCAACAGAACGACAAACGAAAGCAAAAGAATATTAACTTTGTAACATAAATTGAAAATCAAATGGGTAGAGGAGATAAAAAAACAGCAAAAGGGAAACGTGCAATGGGTTCCTATGGAATTTCTAGAAAAAGAAATGAAGAAAAGGTTGTAGTTATAACTAAGGTGGAAAAACCGGTAAAAGTTACAAAACCGGCGGCCGTTAAAGCTGAAAAAAAGGTAGCCACTTCGGCAGCGCCAAAAAAGACAACCACTAAAAAAGTAAAAGAATAATTTAAAGCCCGATTTTCGGGCTTTTTTTTTGAACATTTTACAGTTTTATTTCACAAGCTATCAGTATTTGAAACCATCTTTTGCAATTTTGTAAATTAGAATATTAAATAAAAAAACGGATATGAAACACAATTTTGGCGCTGGACCATGTATTTTACCTCAAGTAGTTTTTGAACAAGCTGCTGCAGCAGTTCTTGATTTTAATGGACTCTCAATTCTAGAAGTATCGCACAGACATAAAGATTTTGTTGCTGTTATGGATGAAGCAATGGATCTTGTGAAAAAAGCGCTAAATGTACCATCGGGTTATTCTGTTGCCTTTTTACAAGGAGGAGCAACTCTTGGCTTTACAATTGCAGCGCTTAATATGATGCGTGAAACTAAAAAAGCAGGTTATATCAATACGGGTACGTGGGCTTCTGGAGCAATTAAAGAAGCTAAAAAAGTGGGAGTCGAAGTGAATGTTTTTGCTTCATCTGAAGAGAAAGGTTTTACATATATCCCAAAGAATTATGTTGCTCCGACTGATGTTGATTATATTCATTTCACCTCTAATAATACAATTTACGGAACGCAATTCAAGGAGTGCCCCAAAACACAGTTACCCTTAGTTTGTGATATGTCTTCAGATATTTTTTCGAAAGAAATTAATGTGTCAGAGTATGATTTGATTTATGCTGGTGCTCAAAAGAATTTAGGTCCTGCCGGTGCAACATTATATATTGTAAAAGATGAAGTTTTGGGTAAATCAACATCCCCATTCATGCCAACATACTTGGATTTAAAGCAACAGGTAGAGAAAGAATCTATGTTGAATACACCTCCGGTATTTTCTGTTTATGTGGCCATGTTAAACTTACGTGATTTACTGGCTACTGGCGGTGTGAAAGCTATGGAAGTTAAAAATAACACAAAAGCTAAATTATTATATGACGAGATTGATGCAAGCCCTGCATTTCGTGGTGCTGTGGAAACAGAAGACCGTTCTAATATGAATGTGACATTTTTGCTCAATGATGAGTCTGGCTCTGCTGAGTTTGATGATTTATGGAAAAGTGCTGGTATTGTTGGACTCCCAGGCCATAGATCAGTTGGTGGATATCGAGCTTCCATGTATAATGCACTTCCAATAGAAAGTGTTCAGGTTTTAGTTGATGTGATGAAAGAATTTGCCCGTAGAGGTTAATAAAATATAGAAAAATGAAAATTTTAGCAAACGATGGTATTTCTGATTTAGGTCAAAAATTATTGGAAAACGCTGGATTTACTGTTATTACTGATAAGGTAGATCAAACTGAACTTGCCTCCTTTATTCAAGCTGAGCAAATCCCTATTTTATTGGTTAGAAGCGCCACAACAGCTCGAAAAGAATTAATTGACCAATGCCCTTCATTAAAATTGATTGGTCGAGGTGGTGTTGGAATGGACAACATCGATGTTGTCTATGCTCGGGAAAAGGATTGAAAGTAATTAATACTCCCGCATCCTCTTCACAATCTGTAGCTGAATTAGTAATGGGACATTTATTTTCGATTTCTCGTTTTTATAATGATTCATTCAAAAATATGGAGTCGGGTGATTTTTCTGAATTGAAGAAAAAATATGCCAAAGGAGTGGAACTTCGTGGAAAAACTTTAGGAATCATCGGTTTTGGTAGAATTGGTCAAAGTTTGGCTTCTTATGCCTTGGGAGTAGGAATGGATGTTATTGCTGTAGATCAATTTACGCAAACCGTAGAACTTCTTGTTCCGATCGGAACATTACAAAAAATCCCTGTTGCAATTACTCCTACAAAAGATTTAGCGTCCGTAATATCAAAAATGGATTATATCTCTATTCACGTTCCTAAGCAATCGGATGGAAGCGCAGTGCTAGGGTCAAAGGAATTTCAAATAATGAAAAAAGGGGTTCGTATTGTTAACGCTGCCCGTGGGGGGGTTGTCAATGAAACTGATTTAATCGAGGCACTGAACTCAGGAATTGTAGCTTATGCCGCTTTGGATGTATTTGAAAATGAGCCTAACCCACTAAAAGATTTGTTGAATAATTCGAAAATTGCTACAACACCTCATATTGGAGCCGCTACTGTTGAAGCTCAGGATCGAATTGGTGAAGAATTGGCTGAGTTAATAATTTCAGAATTTGGTAAACAATAATAGGATGCAATTACTGGATGGGAAAGCAACGGCTGATTCGATACGTAAAGAATTAGCAGAAGCTGTTAAAATAAGAAAAAAAGAAGGAAAAAAAATTCCTCATCTCGCGGCAATCTTGGTAGGAAATGATGGCGGATCAATGACTTATGTAGGTGCGAAGGTGAAAGCATGTAATCAAATTGGTTTTGAAAGCACCTTAATTCAATATGATGAATCTGTTTCTGAAGAAGTATTGATGAATAAAATCAAAATGCTTAATGAAGATAAGAGTATTGATGGATTTATCGTTCAATTGCCTTTACCTAGCCACATTGACGAATTAAAAGTTACATTAGCCATAGATCCAGCAAAGGATGTTGATGGGTTTCACCCTGTGAATTTAGGAAAAATGGTACTTAATTTACCCGGGTTCTTACCCGCTACTCCTGCTGGAATTTTGGAATTACTCAAACGAAATAATATTGATACAGAAGGTAAAAACTGTGTGGTTGTTGGCAGAAGTAATATTGTTGGAACTCCATTAAGTATTTTATTAGGCCGAAATGCTGATCCTGGAAATTGTACGGTAACTTTAGCTCATTCAAAAACAAAGAATTTAAAGGAAATTTGTAAAAAAGCAGATATCCTAATAGCAGCAATTGGTAAACCTGAATTCATAACAGCCGAAATGGTGAAAGAAGGTGCTGTTGTTATTGATGTTGGAACAACGAGAGTTTCTGATGTTTCTCGTGTACGGGGATGGAAACTACGGGGTGATGTTAAATTTGATGAGGTTTCTGAAAAATGTTCTTTTATTACTCCTGTTCCTGGTGGAGTGGGACCTATGACAATTGCCTCGTTAATGATTAACACATTGAAAGCGCTGGAGCTACGTGGAAAATAGACTTTTTAGAGGTGAATTTCAAAAATTAGAATTAGAAGATACAATTTTACTTTATTTCCCCAATTTTTTAGATAATATAGAAGCCGATTTTTGGTTCGAAAATCTCAATTCTACTATTTCATTTCAATCAGGCGA
>CAIUSK010000111.1 GCA_903901805.1 uncultured Flavobacteriales bacterium | reverse complement strand
GTGAGGAATATTCATCATCGGTCATATTTAAAGATGTTGCTTCTAAGAAACCTCAAAAAAAGGTATCAATGGAAGACCCCGAGCTTGACTTACATATTGAGGAATTGATCGACCATTACAATAGACTTAGCAATTTTGAAATTTTACAATGCCAAATCAATCATTTGGACGCTTTCGTTAAACGGATGCTCTCTCGAAATTGTAGGCGTTTTGTTGTGATTCATGGGGTGGGAGAGGGCGTATTGAAAAATGAAGTTCGATTAGTTTTAAAAAAATATCCAGGAGTCCATGCAAGAGATGCCAATGCGCAAAAATATGGCAAAGGAGCAACACTGGTTGAAGTAAATTATAATTTGAGGTAAGGCTCAATCCTTTTGATTAATTTTGCATTATGTCAATTCAAGAAAAACAACAAGAAATTATTGATGAATTTATCGTTTTTGACGATTGGATGGATAAATACGAATACATCATCGACCTAGGAAAGGAATTACCAAAAATAGCAGAGGATAAAAAAACTACTGATCGCATAATTGAAGGTTGTCAGTCTCGCGTTTGGCTCGATTCTGAATTTCTTGATAATAAATTAGTGTTTAGTGCCGATGCTGATGCAATTATCACGAAAGGAATTATAGCCTTGTTAATTCGTGTTTTAAATAATGAATCTCCAGAAAACATTGCTTCAGCAAATTTGTTCTTTATTGACGAAATAGGTTTAAAAGAACATTTGTCTCCTACTCGTGCAAACGGTCTTTTGAGTATGGTGAATCGAATGAAAATGGATGCGATTAAACGAGTGTAATATGAATGAAATGGAAGATAGGATTGTGGCAATGCTTAAATCAATTTATGATCCGGAAATTCCGGTGGATATTTACGAATTAGGCTTGATTTACGAAGTGAGAATTGACAAGGAAAATCATGTTCAAATTGAAATGACCTTAACATCGCCGAATTGCCCCGTTGCTGAATCGCTTCCAAAAGAAGTAGAGGATAAAGTGGCAACTGTCGAAAATGTTGCGTCTTGTAAGGTTAATATTGTTTTTGATCCCTCTTGGGACAAAGATATGATGAGTGAAGAAGCTAAATTAGAATTAGGATTTTTATAATATGAGAAGAGTTGTTGTAACAGGTTTGGGTGCCTTGACACCAATCGGAAATAATATCGAAGATTTCTGGAATAGTTTGTTAGAAGGTAAAAGTGGTTCAGCTCCAATAACAAAATTTGATTCCTCCAAGCATAAAGTGCATTTTGCATGTGAGTTAAAAAACTTTGATCCAAAACCCTTTTTTGAGCCAAAGGAATTCAAAAAAATCGACCCTTTTTCTCAGTATGCATTAATAACTGCTGAAGAAGCCATTCAAGATTCAAAACTGGATTTATCAACGATCAACAAAGACCGTGTAGGAGTAATTTGGGGTTCCGGAAATGGAGGTATTCAAACGTTTCAAGACCAAATGATGGAGTTTTGTCAAGGAGATGGAACACCACGTTTTACTCCATTTTTCATCCCACGTATTTTAGTTGATATTGCATCTGGTTGGATTTCAATAAAATATGGATTTCGGGGCGTAAATTTTTGTCCTGTTTCTGCCTGCGCCACTTCCACAACTGCTATTATTGAAGCGTTCAATTACATCAAATGGGATAAAGCGGATATTGTAGTTACCGGAGGTTCAGAAGCTGCCATAAACGAATCAGCGATTGGTGGATTCTCTTCTGCCAAAGCACTTTCCACCCGAAATGATAGTCCTGAGACCGCTTCTCGACCATTTGATGTTTCACGAGATGGTTTTGTCATGGGCGAGGGAGCAGGGGCATTGATATTGGAAGAATATGAACACGCGATAAAACGAGGTGCTAAAATTTATGCAGAAGTAGTTGGTGGAGGAATGGCAGCAGATGCATATCACCTAACTGGAACACATCCTGAAGGCGATGGAGCAGTGCTTGGAATGAACGAAGCATTGAGAGAAGCCGGAATTCATGCAGACCAAATAGATCATATAAACATGCATGCAACCTCAACACCGCTTGGAGATATGTCTGAGTTGATAGCTGCTAAACGTGTTTTTGGAGAACGAAAAACACTGGCAATTTCAGCAACTAAATCCATGACTGGTCATTTGTTGGGCGCTGCAGGGGCTATTGAGGCGATTGCAACCGTATTAGCATTGAAGGAACAAAAAGTGCCGCCAACAATTAATACAACAGAAATTATTCCAGAGTTTGCTGATTCT
>CAIUSK010000110.1 GCA_903901805.1 uncultured Flavobacteriales bacterium | reverse complement strand
TCCTGTGTCAGCCTTCATTCTACCATTTAATATTTCGTAGAAGGCAGTTAATGCTACTGAGTTTTTTGAAATAAAAGCAATCTTATCTCCTTTGTTTACCGTAAAATTAACACCTGTAAATAACTGAACACCTTCCTCCGTTTTTTTAGATAAATTTTCAACGGTTAAAATTTGATTTCCCGCATCGCGTTCTTGGTGGAAAGTAATCCCAGGATACCTTCTAGATGAAGGTTTTATTTCTTCTAAATCGAGGTTGTCAAGCATTTTTCGTCTACTAGTTGCTTGTTTAGATTTAGCGGCATTGGCAGAAAACCGAGCAATAAACTCCATTAATTCTTTTTTCTTTTCCTCTGCTTTTTTATTTTTATCAGAACGTTGACGCGAAGCCAATTGAGAAGATTGATACCAGAACGAATAGTTTCCGGTAAATAAGTTCAGTTTACTAAAGTCAATATCTACAACATGAGTACAAACAGTATCTAAAAAATGCCTATCATGAGATACAACGATAACGGTATTTCTAAAATCCATCAAAAAGTCTTCCAACCAACCAATCGTTTTCAAATCCAAGTCATTTGTTGGCTCATCGAGAATTAATACATCAGGATTACCAAATAATGCTTGTGCAATTAAAACGCGTACTTTCAGTTCATTGGGCAAATCTCCCATTAATGAACTATGGTATGCCTCTTTGATTCCTAAGTTACTCAACATAGTTGCTGCGTCTGTTTCGGCATTCCATCCTTCTAGATCAGCAAATTCTCCTTCCAACTCAGCAGTTCTCATTCCATCTTCATCCGAAAAATCAGGTTTTGAATACAATGCATCCTTCTCAACCATGATTTCATGAAGTCGTTTGTGACCCATTATTACCGTTTGCAATACAGGATAAATGTCAAATGCATAGTGATTTTGACTCAAAACAGCCATTCGTTTTCCTGGTTCCAAATCTATTCTTCCCGTTGTAGGATCTTGGTCGCCTGTTAAAATCTTTAAAAAAGTTGATTTCCCGGCTCCATTTGCACCAATTACCCCGTAACAATTTCCGTTGACAAATTTGACATTCACTTCATCAAATAGCACACGTTTTCCGAATTGAAGTGAAACATTACTTACTGTTAACATAGCTGAATTTTTTTGCAAAGATAAAATAATTAAAGGGATTTTTTGCTTAAAATTACAATTGAACCTAGGGCAGTGAAAACAAGTGAATTTTGTAACTTCTTTATCTTTCAGAGAAGTAAATTAATGCTTTAATAATTACCTTTAAGCTAGTTTTTAATCGTTTAAAAACAAATGGGTTTATGATACTTAGTTCAATCAGTAAAAGTGAAATTTCGAATTCAGAAGCCATTCAATTGCAGGATATTAGGGATGGAGTGCTTCAACTTATTTTCAATAAATATCCGGATTTAAAACAGGTGGATTTTATCTCATTGGAAGAATTAAATTCTTTTAGACGCTTGTATTTAACTAGTTTAGTAGAACAGGAAAAAGGTGAAATAGCAAAAATAGACAGTGATGTCATGGAGGCTATTCGAAACAATTCGATTTTGTCTGAAAATATACAAGATGAAATTGACGCACAGTTAACCCTGGGTCAACGTGTAGCTGATAACATAGCTATTTTTGGTGGTAGCTGGACTTTCATCAGCGCATTTTTTCTGTTTATTTTCATTTGGTTAGCCATAAATATTTGGGTGTTTACCACAAAATCATTTGATCCATATCCTTTTATTCTATTAAATTTAATTTTATCTTGTTTAGCAGCTATACAAGCACCAATAATTATGATGAGCCAAAATCGACAAGAACAAAAAGACAGAACTCGAGCAGAACATGATTATAAGATTAATTTGAAGGCTGAATTGGAAATAAAATTACTCAGTGATAAAATTGACCATTTGTTGGTTCATCAGAATAAAAAACTGTTAGAAATTCAAGCAGTTCAAATCGACTATTTAGAAGATTTATTGAAACAAATTAAAATAACAAAATGAAATTAGAACATAAAACCCAAGATGTAGTAACCTTTCGGCGCTTTATGGCGCGTATTGGAAAGTATGTATTGCTTTCGTTGGCTGTCATAACTTTTTCAATGGTATTGGGGACAGTCGGATATCATGTGGCAGCCGAAACTTCGTGGTTAGATAGTTTTCACATGGCAGCCCTGATTTTGACAGGAATGGGACCGGTAGTGGAAATGACAACACCCACTGCCAAAATCTTTTCTTCCTTGTATGCCCTGTATAGTGGCGTTGCTTTTTTGAGTCTTACCGCTGTTTTTATGACCCCTATAATCCATCGAATCTTACATGTATTGCATGTTGAGGATGACACCGAAAGTTAATATTTTATTCAATCTAAGCCATTCATTCTTTAATTACTTTTACTTTTATCATCAAATCTAAATTCTAGTTCAATATGGCCATAAAACCCATTGAAGTAATTGTGCCACCGCGTGAACCACATTTTGTGGGAGATGGTTTTCGAGTTCATAATTTTATCCCGAGTGCCTATCGATTGGATATGCAGCGCATGGATCCGTTTATCATGTTAGATTATAATTCACGCTTTTATTTTCCGCCAAGTGATAAACCAAAAGGAGTAGGAGTTCATCCGCACAGAGGTTTTGAAACGGTTACAATTGCTTATAAAGGAAAAGTGGCTCATCACGACAGTAGTGGTGGCGGTGGAATAATAGGTGAGGGGGATGTTCAGTGGATGACTGCTGCATCAGGCGTATTGCACAAGGAATATCACGAGGAAACATTTAGCCAAGAGGGAGGAGAGTTTCAGATGGTGCAACTGTGGGTGAATTTACCAGCAGAATTCAAAATGTCACCACCAAAATACCAAGCAATTGCCAATCAACAAATGGGAGAGGTTGAACTTGAAAATAAGGGTGGAAAAGTAGAGGTTATTGCGGGTCAATATCAGGGCGTAAAAGGTCCTGCATTTACGTTTAGTCCCGTTTCGATGTTGAATGTTAAACTTAATGAAGCAGGAGAGGCATCATTTGATTTT
>CAIUSK010000109.1 GCA_903901805.1 uncultured Flavobacteriales bacterium | reverse complement strand
GGAATGTGCGGTAAAAAAGTTATAAAAATTCGCAGTTATTTTAAATGTCAACGCAATTCTAAAAGTGCTTTTTTTGTGCCAATTGTCCTCGTAATGTAATCCATTTCCAATTTTGGACTTCTTGCCGGTGAGTATTCTCGACCGTAAAAAATAATTTGTAAATGCAGTTTATTCCATAATTCTTTGGGAAACAGTTTTTTAGCATCTCTTTCTGTTTCCTCTACATTTTTGCCTGAAGTCAATCCCCATCGAGTAATCAAACGATGAATATGGGTGTCAACTGGAAATGCAGGTACTCCAAATGCTTGAGACATAACAACGGATGCTGTTTTATGTCCAACACCGGGAAGTGCTTCCAATTCTTCAAAGGATTGTGGAACTTCGCCTTGGTGATTGTTTAATATTAAGTGAGAAAGATCAAAAATAGCTTTCGATTTCTTCGGGGATAATCCACAAGGTTTAATAATTTCTCGAATTTCTTCCACGGTCAATTGAATCATTTGTTTCGGAGTAGAAGCCTTTGCAAATAATGCAGGTGTAATTTTATTTACCCGAGCATCAGTACATTGTGCGGAAAGTAAAACAGCGATCAACAAAGTGTAAGCATCCGAATGATCGAGTGGAATGGGTGTTTCAGGATACAGTTTTTCCAATTCAGTTGTGATATAAATTGCTTTTTCTTTTTTAGTCATTTTTCGTAAATTTCGAGAAAGGGATAAAGCGTGGCACCTGCTTCTGATAATTACTATATTCTGGATATTTTTCGGCGGATATTGCTTCTGAGAAATCTGAACTTCCTTTAAAAAGAATGAAAAGAAGTAAACATCCTGGCATAGACCAATTAATCCATTCACCAGTTGATATAACACTGAAACCATAAAAAATCAACCAAATAGTTTGCTCCATAGCATAATTCGGATGTCTAACGAAACCCCATAATCCGGTCGAAATAAATCCGCTTTTGTATTGTCCTAATTCCTCACCTGCTTTAATTCTTCTATGTTTTTCGGTTTGAAAATCATATTGTTGCTGATCTGCAATGTATTCAAAAATAACACAAGCTACATAGATAACACTTAAAATCCAATCTATCGGTGTTATGGATTGTGGGGAAGAGGTGTAAAGGGATGTTAAAATTGGAACGGTGAAAAGAAAAATTAGTACATTTTGATATGCTGATATAAAAAAGAGGTTAAAAATCATCCAAATAAAACGATTGTTAAACCCCGGTTTCTTGCGTAAAATTTCCCATCGATAATCCTCTTCACCGGACCAAAATTTCCATTGATAAGCTCCTCGTCTGGCAAAGTTATAGGTTAATCTGGCTCCCCAAATGGTTACAAGAACACTCATAAAAACCATGCGTGGATGAAAATCTCCCATTGCGGTCATGTGCCAAACGTAATAAATAGGTATGATGCTCCACAATTTGTCTACTTGCGAATTGTTTTTGGCTAATTCACCAACAAGAAAGCAATATCCAATTACAACTGAAACGGAAATTCCCATACAGGAAAGTATATCATTTTGTAAGGGTTCCAGAGGTGTTCCAAAATAAAATGAAACAAGCGGTACAACAACAACGGTTGCAATTAATAAAAGGATTGTAGAAAGCATAGTGTAAAATTTAATTCTTACAAATAAACACAAAAAACTTGTATTTTTTTTCCTCGGTTTAATTTAAAAGATGAAAATATATTGGATGTTCTACGCATTTTGTAGCTAAAAATTATTTATTTAGCTGATCAAAATCAGTATTTTTTTGTTTAGTATTCTGTAGCTTTGTTAAAACTAAAAAATTAAGATGAAAGAAATTAGTTTAGTGGAATTAGAAACACGTTTTCAGGAGAAAGTAGATGCGGAAATTCGTATTGAACCAAATGATTGGATGCCAGAAGAATACCGAAGAACCTTGATCCGTCAAATTTCTCAGCATGCTCACTCAGAGGTAGTTGGGATGTTGCCGGAAGGAAATTGGATAACTCGCGCTCCGAATTTAAGACGAAAAGCAGTTTTGTTGGCGAAAGTTCAAGATGAAGCTGGTCATGGTTTATATTTATATAGTGCAGTTGAAACTTTAGGTGCAGATAGAGAGCAGACAATTGATGATCTGCATTCGGGGAAAGCAAAATATTCATCGATTTTTAATTACCCAACTCCAACGTGGGCTGATATGGGTGCAATTGGTTGGTTAGTTGATGGTGCAGCAATCATGAATCAAGTTCCTTTGTGTCGATGTTCATATGGACCGTATGCACGGGCTATGGTGCGGGTGTGTAAAGAGGAATCTTTTCATCAACGTCAGGGGTTTGAAATAATGACCGTTTTGGCAAAAGGAACTCCTGAGCAAAAATCAATGGCGCAAGATGCCTTTAATCGTTTTTGGTGGCCTGCTTTAATGATGTTTGGTCCCAATGATGAAGAATCGAAACATTCCAAACAATCGATGAAATGGAAAATTAAACGCCTTTCAAATGATGATTTGCGTCAACAATTTATTGATGTTACCGTTCCGCAAGCTGAATTAATTGGTTTAAGTGTTCCTGATCCAGATTTGAAATGGAATGAAGAAACGGGTCACTATGAATCTGGTGCAATTAATTGGGATGAGTTTTGGCAAGTGGTAGAAGGAAATGGTCCTTGTAATCACGATCGAATTAAAGCTCGAAAAGAAGCAAAAGAAAATGGTTTGTGGGTGCGCGAAGCAGCAATGGCGCATGCCGAAAAAAGAGCCGCAAAAAGAATAGCATAGGTAATAAAATATAGAGAATTATGTCTAACGCAAAAGAATGGCCTCTATGGGAGGTTTTTATCAGAAGTAAACAAGGGTTGAGTCATAAACACGTGGGGAGTCTTAGAGCTCCAGATGCGCAATTAGCAATTGAAAATGCACGTGACGTTTATACTAGACGCTCTGAAGGAATATCAATTTGGGTGGTTGAGTCCAATAATTTAGTTGCTTCTGATCCTCAAGATTCTGATGCGTTTTTTGAGCCATCCGAGTCTAAAGTGTACAGGCATCCAACCTTTTATGATGTTCCGGATGGAATTTCTCACATGTAATATTGCGTTATGAATTCACTTTTTGAATATATTTTAAGAATCGGTGACGATAGTTTAATCCTAGGTCAACGCTTAGCCGAATGGTGCGGTCATGGGCCTATTTTGGAGGAAGATATTGCTTTAACCAACATTTCACTGGATTTAATTGGTCAAGCAACCAATTTCTTTAATTATGCATCAGTTGTTGAAAATGCGGGACGTGATGCTGATAAATTAGCTTTTCTGCGTATTGACAGAGAGTATAAAAATACCGTTTTAGTTGAACAACCGAACGGAGATTTTGGTGATACAATGGTTCGTCAATTTTTGTTTGATGTTTTCAGAAAGTTGTTTTTTGAAAAGCTTCAGTACTCTAAAGATGAGCAATTGGCTGCCATTGCCGAAAAATCGTTAAAAGAGACAAGGTATCACTTAAAACATTCGTCAGAATGGGTGATTCGCTTAGGAGATGGAACCGAAGAATCACACAATCGAGTGCAAAATTCATTGAATATTTTGTGGAGATACCGTACAGAATTATTTTTCATGGATGGGGTTGATGCTGAACTAATTAAACAAGGAATTGCAATTGATTTAAATACGTTTAGAAATGAATATGATTTGTTTGTGTCATCAATTCTAGATGAAGCAACCTTGACGCCTCCTGCAAATAATTGGTCATTTGGCGAAGGACGTATCGGAAAACATTCAGAACATTTAGGTCATTTGTTAGCGGAAATGCAATACATGCAACGTGCATATCCAAACATGGAATGGTAACAGAAGAAAGAGTTTGGGAAATATTAGATCAAGTTTCTGATCCTGAAATCCCTGTTTTAACCATTGCAGATTTAGGTATTATTCGTTCGAT
>CAIUSK010000108.1 GCA_903901805.1 uncultured Flavobacteriales bacterium | reverse complement strand
TTCCGGATGATTTTATGTTTGAATTGACAAAAGAGGAATGGGATTCTTTAAGATCACAAATTGTGATGTTTAAAACCGGAAAAGGAAATTTTCCAAAATACCTCCCATTTGCTTTTACCGAGCAGGGAGTTGCTATGCTTAGTGCAGTGTTAAATTCAAAACGTGCTGTTCAAACAAGCATTCTCATTATACGTGCCTTTGTAATGATGCGCCAATTTGCTTTAACCTATCAAGAACTTTCAGAAAAACTTATTGAACTTGAGAAACTTCACAATCAAAAGTTTGATGACATTGAACAGGTGTTGACTTACCTCATCCAAAAAGACAAGCAACAAACACAGCAGATTACTCGAAAAGAAGTGGGTTATAAAAAGTAAAATTATGAACACTCAACAGCATATACTTTCATTCAAAAATTACCTGAATTATAGACGATATAGTCAAAATACCATCAAAACATACGCTGATGCTTTGGAAGTTTTTTTCAGATTTTATAAGGATCAAGCGCCCGAAAGTCTGAACATTGAAGATATTATCAACTTTAATACTTCTTATATTCTCAAGAAAAATTTATCGGCCAGTTACCAAAATCAAGTAATTAATGCCATCAAATTGTTTTACAGAAATCGCTTTAGCCGCACGATGGAGGTAGATTTCATTCAGCGACCAAGAAGAGAAAAACGTTTACCAAATGTTCTGAGTAAAAATGAAGTAAAATCAATTTTAGAAGCACCAACAAACCTAAAACACCGCGCCATGCTTAGTTTAATTTATGCTTGTGGATTACGAAGAAGTGAGTTATTAAATCTGACATTAAAAGACATTCTTTCGGATCGAGGTTTACTTTTTATTCGACAATCGAAGGGTAAAAAAGACCGAGTTGTACCTATTAGTATCAAACTAATCGAAATGCTTCGAGATTATTACATAGCTTACAAACCGAAAACGTGGTTGTTTGAAGGGCAATTTCCGAACACGAAATATTCCGAAAAAAGCCTTGAAAATGTCTTGAAGCAAAGTATAACAAAAGCTAAAATCACGAAGAAAGTGAGTTTACATTGGTTGCGACATAGTTATGCTACTCATCTTTTAGAAAGCGGGACTGACTTGCGCTATATTCAGGAATTATTGGGTCATTCTAGTTCTAGAACAACCGAGCTTTATACACATGTTAGCACACGGAATTTACAACAAATTCGTTCTCCGTTTGATGATTTGTGAAAATATTTCTATCTTCGTAAAACCCTCCTTTATGAGGCCTAGCGAACAAGTGTATGTTGTACTTCAGAGAGATTGTGGGGGTTATAAGTAAGTTGGTGGCAATATTACCGCAAAACCTACAAACAGACAAACAACAAGAAAAAATGAAATATATAATCAAGACTTTTTTACTATTAACAATTACGTCACAATTTGCATTCGCACAAGAACAATTACCCATACTTAAAACTAATAAAATCATTATTAGTATAAAAGAAGGAAATTCTGATTATAAAGATAGTTGGACAATCGCACCAGAAGTGAAACCAGATGTTTTTGTAACTCAAAAATTTACTGGAACTCAAATAATCACATTTTATTCAGATATCGACAGCATTTCTTTTACAGTAAAACCTAACAAACATTACGACTTTATTATTTTGTTAAACGGGAAAGACAAAGCTTACACACAAATAAGTACTGATAGAAAACAAAATCCATCATTAGAACCTAAATTATTTTATACAAGATTAAAAAACACAAACCAAGTAGCAGACACTATTCCTTTCACACTTGGAAAAGACAATCGTATTCATATAAAAGGAAAAATAAACAATTCAGACACATTAGATTTTTTATTTGATACGGGAGCTAATTCTTGTGTCATTACTTCTTCTATAATTAACCAAAAAGTCAATCTCACAATAGATGGAAGTGCAGAAAATGGTGGGGCTGATGGTAAAGCAGTTGTTGGAACAAGTTCCAAAAATACAATCGAAATCAACGAT
>CAIUSK010000107.1 GCA_903901805.1 uncultured Flavobacteriales bacterium | reverse complement strand
GTAAAATAAACATCATTCCAAATGGTTTCGATGAATCAGATTTTGATGGTGTTAGTAAGCTTGAAACACACGAAAAAATAATTAGATATGTCGGTAATTTGGGTCCTCAATATCCGGTCAATGGATTTTTACAGGCCTTTTCTAACTTGGTAAATCAAGATCCAGAATGGAAATTACAGTTTATTGGAAATTGTCACAGTGGTGTTAATCACACGGTTGAAAAGTTGCTTCTGAACGATTTTGTTCAATTTACACCGTACGTATCCCATGCAGAAGCAATTCAGTACATGATGCAGGCATCAGTTTTGTTATTGATAATTCCAGATATTGATGACAACAAAGGAATTTTGACTGGGAAATTATTTGAATACATGGCAACTGGAAATCCAATTCTATTAATTGGACCTAAAGATGGTGACGCCGCATCAATATTGAAGAAAAATGCCGTTTCAATTACAGTTAATAAGCAAGAAATTGAAAAGATGTATGAATTTGTTTTACATTCACAGAGAATGAAAATTGATGTCAATCCACTGTTAATCAATAAATTTTCAAGAAGGAATTTGACGGGGGAGGTTGTTGAATTGATACAATCGTAGAATATGTGCGGAATACATGGATTTATTACTACTAATCAAAATCAAGATGATAATTCAAACTTGATTCGGAAAATGGTTTCTTCCACTGTGCACCGTGGACCAGATTATAGCGGTGTTCAAGAATTACATCCTGTTTATTTTGGGCATAATCGACTGAGTATAATTGATCTAAATCCGGAAGCCAATCAACCGATGAATTTCGGAAAGTTTTGGATTGTTTTTAACGGAGAAATATACAACTATAAAGAAATCAGGGCTGAGTTACAAAAAAAAGGTGTCCACTTTTCAACTGCATCAGATACCGAAGTAATTTTGAAAAGTTATGATTTTTATGGTGAAAGTTGCGTTCAACAATTTGTTGGAATGTGGGCGTTTTCCATATATAATCGGGAGGATAATAGTCTGTTTTGTTCGCGAGATCGATTTGGTATAAAGCCATTTTATTATCAATCCAATACTCATTCTTTTTATTTTTCCTCCGAAATAAAATCGCTTAAACTTACACCATTATTCAGTAATTCATTGAATCTATCTCAGGTAAATAGAGGATTACAGTTGGGATGGATAGGATTTAAAGATGAAACGTATTTTGACACCATTCAATCTTTAGAGCCTGGGCATAACTTGGTTTTTAAAGACAACCAACTATCTCTTACTAAGTACTGGGATTATCCATCGAAACAACTTTCTTTGAATGATGACGAGGCAGTTTTTCAATTCAAGGAACTATTTGATAATTCATTGCAATTGCACGTGCGAAGCGATGTTCCGATTGGTGCTACATTGAGCGGGGGTATTGATAGTTCCAGTATTGTTTCTTCATTATTGAAAAATAAACTGTCTGAAAATCTGGAAACTTTTTCCATTTATTATGATTCAACCAAAGGATTTGATGAAAGACCATTCATTCAAACGATTGAACGTGAATACAAAAATCAATTTCAATTGAATTATTACTCGCCGGAAGAAAATGAGATCGCTCATGATTTTGAATCGATAGCCTATTCAATGGATTTTCCTCTTTCTGGTTCATCTCCAATTTCCCAATATTACGTTATGAAAATGGCGAAAGAAAAAGGAATCAAAGTAATTTTGAGTGGACAAGGAGCGGATGATTATATGGGAGGATACATGCATTCCTACTATCGTTTGTACGCAGACTGGATGAAACATTTTCAATTGGGTAAACTATCGAAAGAGGTTAAATTCTACAAACAAATACACGATGCAAGTAGCTCAAAACTAACGAATGTACTGTTAAAGTCAACACTCAGTTCGATCATGAGCGAGGATTCGATTTACAAAGTAGAGTATAAAAATTATATGCCTTTTTTGGGTAATCAGCAGAACGATTGGAAATCATTTGATTCCTATCATTCAGGTAAACTCAATGAATTTCATTTTGCCTTGATGAATTATTCCTCATTACCTACATTGTTGCATTATGAGGATCGAAATTCAATGGCTCATTCAATTGAAAGTCGAGTTCCCTTTTTAGATCATAGATTGGTCGAACTGTTGTTTTCATTCCCAGATCAATTGAAAATTAACAAAGGTTGGACAAAGTATGCACTCAGAAAAGCCATGGAGGGAGTATTGCCAAAAGAAATCCAATGGCGAACAGACAAAAAAGGATTTGTAACTCCTGGAGAGGTACTTTGGCTAAGAGGTCATTTGTCCTACTTGTTAGAATTGGATTATTCGCTGCTTTCATTTTTGGATAAACGCAAGACAGAGGCGTTGATATCAGATTTTAAAAAAGGAAACAATAAATTTGCTAAATTAGTATGGCGTGTTGCCTGTCTAAACTATTGGTTAAAAATAAAATAAATGGATAACGAAAAATATTACGAATCTTTTGATTGGTCAAACTTTAAAGATTCTTCAAGTAATTTTAAAATAATCGCACAATTAATCCCTGCAGATGTGGATTCTATTCTTGATATTGGCTGCGGAAATGGATTGATAACAAATGAACTTGCTAAGAAATATAAAGTAGTTGGTGTAGACAGAAGCAAGGCTGCTTTAGAATTTGTTAAAGGTGATAAAATTGCTGCTAGTTGTGATTCCGTACCGGTGGATAATCAATCTTTTGATTTAGTTCTATCTAGTGAATTATTAGAACATTTGGATGCTCCCACTTTCGAAAAAACAGTAAAGGAATTGAAGCGAATTGCTAAAAAGTATATTCTCATTGGTGTTCCAAATCAAGAAAGTTTGAATAAAGGGAACATTCAATGTCCAAAATGTTCCACAATTTTTCATAGATGTTATCATCAACAAAATTTCAGTGTTCAGAAATTTGAAAATCTTTTTCCTGAATACAAAGTTGTTGACTCCAAAACTTGTGGTATCAATGTGCGTGTTTACAAGGAATCTATTGCTAACATAAAACAAAAACTAACACCTGCTAAAGCTTGGATTCCTTATTATTGGGCAAAAAAAGGTGAACGAAATGCACATTGTCCTAAATGCGACAACTCATTTGAATATGAATTTAAGTTTAACCCATTGGCCTTAGCAATGGATACATTAAATGTACTTTTGACAAAAAAAATCCCATTTCATATGGTTGTTTTAATGGAGAAAAAATAAGTTGCGCCAATGAAAAGAATGCTTCTTATTTCGTTTACTAATCTCAAAAGTGATCCGCGTGTAAAACGTCAGATAAATTATTTCAAAGATTTTTATGATATTACAACTGTCGGTTTATCAGATTCTGAAATCGAAAATGTAACGCATATTGATGTTTCCAGCCCTTTCAATAAGTTAAATTTCATAATTCCATTGCCAAAACTTTTGTTGGGGATGTTTGAGTCTTATTATTGGAATTTAGAAGAAATCAAATTGACACTCGAGAAAGTAAAAGACAACACATTTGATTTTATCATCGCAAACGATGCCGATTCTTTGCCTATTGCATTAAAAATCAAGGGGAACGCAAAGGTAATTTTTGATGCACACGAATATTCTCCGGAAGAAAATGCAGATAGCTTGCGTTGGAGAATCTTATTCAAACGATACAAAACTTTTTTAATTCAGCAATTTGCTTCAAAGGCGGATTTAATGTTGACGGTATGCGATGGGATTGCACAAAAATACCAGGAGGTTTTTGGTTTGAATCCAATGGTTGTGACCAATGCAGCGGATTACTTTGAAAATATGAATGCCATGAAGGTGGGTAGTAAAATTCGATTAATTCATCATGGATTGGCCTTACCTCAGCGAAAAATTGAAAATATGATTTCCATGATGGAATTTGTGGATGATCGATTTGAATTGGATCTCATGCTCGTTTTTAGAAAGGAAGAATATCGAAAGGAATTGGAAAGTTTGATTGGGTCTAAAAAAAATGTCAGACTTATTCCGCCGGTTAGTACCGATGAAATAATCCCTTTTATCGCACACTACGACATTGGGGTTTATCTCTTGGAACCCACTAATTTCAACAATAAGCACGCGTTACCAAACAAGTTTTTTGAGTTCATTCAAGCACGGTTAGCCATTGCTATTGGACCTTCATCCGAAATGGAAAAAATTGTTTCTGTCCACCAGTTGGGAAAAGTATCACCTGATTTTGGGCCACAAAGCCTGGCAGTTACCATAAACTCAATGGATGAATCGTTTATTTTGAATTGTAAAGAACATAGTAATCAAGCTGCTTCTATTTTCAATGCTACATCCAATTTAGAGAAAGTACATCGTTGGATGAAGGAATTTTGATCTATCTTTTTACTTGCTCCTTCTGAGTTTCCTTTGATTTAAAAAAAGGCCTACCTTTTAATGCTTGAACGAGCGTAAAAACGGAAAGAAGTCCATAAAATACAGCAACAAGAATCGTTGCTTTCGTATTCTTCAACAAATAAAAAGAAATCAGGGGAATAACCTGCAAAGCATGCATGCCAATAAAATGAGCTATTCTCGGATCTCCAAATTTTGTACTCCAATTCAATAAGGGAATGCCCGGTCCTCCATCTTCGCCGCCAATTGTATGCGTGAGTTTTGACCCCATTACAAATCCCTCAAAAGAGAAAATTACAAAAATGAATATGCCCAAACGGATTGCCCAAACATAATAATTCGGAAGTTGCGGAAAATCGTTGGTAAAGAATAATATTCCTACATAAGCTGTATAAATCGTTACGATTGAAGCAGCCAAAGCCATCATTGAATAGAGCGCAGCATAAACCGGAGTACTTAAATTGTAATGTGATAATTCTCCTTTATTTGCTTGAATTGCAATATACATAATTTCAAATCCTAATAGAATGATTACGGTCCAATTGAATAGATTGATATTGAACGAAGGTAAATAATGACAATACCATGCCATTGCCCATGAGAACAAAAACGTGGAGAACGCAAATTTAAAAGGCTTTATCCAAGCATTTACATTGTAAACTTGAGTGCTTGTTATTTTTGATAAGATTAAAAAAATACATGCAAAGAAAAGACAAACTAATCCATAGTAAAAGAGGGTTTCATTTCTTGTTTTTACATTTTGAATGAAATCGATCATTAGAACTTGAAAGGATTAACTATATTATTTGTTATGGTCAAGCTTCAATTTTTTCTTTATCTTCTTTCTTCCTTAGACTAATAAATGAAATCCCTCCAAACAATAATAGCAATAGGATTGAACTAAATGAGGATAAAGATTTTCCGGTTGCATAGGAGGTTGGTTCAAATTTCCAGACGATACTATGCTTTCCGGCTGGAATTATTGCGCCTCTTAGAATGTAATTGGCCCTAAAAATCTTGTCTGTTTTCTTGCCGTCAATGTAACAATTCCAGCCTTCTGGATACCAAATCTCACTAAATACAGCTGGAAGTGCTGACTTTGATTCTGATTGGTAACTTAACTCTTTGGTTCCATACTTGGTTAACGTAATTTTATCAGTAGATGATTTTGAAAATTTCCCAAATTCTTTCGTTAAAGCACCGGTCTCCTTTGCGTTTACAACAACTGCATTTTTTGAATTAAATCTTTTAAGTGCTTTCATTTCATCATTTGCTGTATTTGCAATTACGTAATCTGATACAAACCAAGCATTTCCATTAGCTTGATTATTCACTATTGGATCCTTTCCTTTGTCCAAAAGAATATATTTTGTATTTAACATATTCAAAATTGGAGTGCTATCTGGTAAAGACATTCCCGTAATTGAAATAGTATCAAAAATTGCTTTAGCCTTCTCTTGACTATCAATTTTTAACGAATCGAGTGTGCGCAGTTTTTCCATTTTTACCTGACTAACCAGACGATTAATGGTTTGCATTTCATTTCCAATATAGAAATCAATCATTTCCTGGTATCGTTTTAACTTAGCTCCGTGATAACCTCCTATGCTTTTATGGAAGTAGCTTGTGGAAGTTTCGTTGAATGGATTATTAAAGTTCAATACACGATAGTTAGAATTCAATCCTAATGTTCCAAATTCCGCTATTTTGCTTAAGCCATTTTGATCCTCAATGCCTTGATACAGGTAATACTCCTTCATTTTACTAAAAAATGAATTAGTTAGTGATGAAAAATTAGTGATCGATTTTTTTTCTTGCTCTAAAATAAACAAATCAGATTTTTCGGGTAAATAAGGTAAGCCAGCTAATTGTTTTTCTTCGTAACTTAAATAACCCATCTCTCCTTCTTCATTGTTTAAGTATCTCTTACACACGGACATTTGATCAATCAACACCAAAAGAGCCAATCCACCAATTACGAATAGTGGCTTAATTTTGTCTTTTAAGAATAGGAAAAATAATAAACCGGCAAGCGCAATAAATAAGAATGATCTACCTATGTCAGCTCTGAAAATTTCTATACGGGCATCTACTAATGTAGATTTTATACCGTTTATCATCTCAATTTTATCGGCTTCTTTGACCGATCCTGCGGCATCACTAAATTGTTTAATTTCTTCAGATTTCAGGAACGATCCGGATATGGAAGGAGATATATACAACAAAGCTAAAAGACCCAGTATTGTACCCGAACCAATCAACCACGACTTTTGATTTCCCAAAAGACCTTCTTTTTTGGTTAATTTATCAACAAAAATAAGTGCCATTGCCGGAACAATAACTTGAAGAATTACCAAAATCATTTTGGAATCCCGGAACTTATTGTACATAGGAAAATGGTTCAGGAAAAGATCATTCATAAAATTCTCTTTTCCAACCAAAAATAGAATAACAAAACCTAGGGCTAAAAAAGGCCATTTTAGGGTGTCTTTCACGAATACAAGACCAAGAAGGAACAAAGCGAACATGATTGCACCCATATAAATTGCGCCGCCGCTAAAGCGTTGACCTCCCCAATATTGACTACTTTGTCCAACTTGTTCAGCATAATCTGAGTCTAGTTTTTCCATAGCAGATTCGTTATTTCCGATATAGTCATCTTTACCTCCTTTAGCGTTGGGTATAAATACGGATAGAAACTCTCCTGGAGCATAGTTATACTCGAGGATATAATCCGTGTTCAAGCCTTTTTGTGTAGAAACTTCTTTCTTCTTTCCATCCGGTTCAATGGTCAAATCTGTTGCTCCGCGAGTAGTATATTTGCTGTATTCATAAGTAGTGAGTAAGTTGCTAGAAGAAGGTAAAATCCCAATTATTCCAGCTACAACCAAGGCCCCAATTGTTTTACCAAGATCTAAAAATCTCTTGTTTATTAGCAATCTGGTTGCTTCACCAAGAGCTACTGCAACTAATAATAGTAATAAATAATAGCTTATTTGAAGGTGATTTGACGTTAGATTTAAACCAAGGAATAAAGCAAATACAATGGAGCCAATGAGCCAACGACCTCTGAAAGCTAGTATCATACCTCCAAGTGCCGGTGCCATATAAGCAACTGCATTCACCTTGGTCATATGCCCAGCTCCTATGTAGAGTATATTGAATGAAGAGAAACCAAATGCTACCGCGCCAACAATACTCAACCAAGGATTAAGGCGCAAGCACAAGGCAAAAATGTAAAAACCAAGCATAGAAATAAATAAAACTCCGGCTGGTATTGGTAAACCTAATTTTAAATAGCGGTCAACAAATACTAATATATTTGATTCATGAGAGACAGATATCTGGTATGCTGGCATTCCACCAAACATTGAATTTGTCCATAACGGATCTTTACTATTTTGAATTCTGTAATCTACAATCTCTTTAGACATTCCTTGAAATTGTTTGACATCACTTTGCTTTAAGGTGTGACCATCAAATAGGGGACTAAAATAAATGCAAGACAACGTAATAAATAGTAGTACAGCTAATGCATGTGGAGCAATTTTCTTAAGGAATTCCATAGATTTAGTATTTATTCAGGGGTGAAATTAATAAGAATATTGGATTTATTTGGGTTTTTGCTCATCGATTTAGTTAGATCCTTTATGTTTTGAAGTTTTAAAAATAGGCTGTTGAATACTTTTGGTGCCCTTTGGTTCAGTTAATTAGAAAAGAATTTAGTTTTACACAACTTTAATTATCATTTTATGAAGCTCGTATTAGTTGTTTTTTTATCATTCTCTACTTTTCTATGTTTTGCACAGCCAACTCAAACCATACGTGGTAAGGTTTATGATGCAGAGACCAATTTTCCACTAGCAGGCGTGAGAATTCAGGTGGTCACTGAGGATACAAATGCACGCTATTTTGGCGGTACGGATGCTATGGGGGAGTTTACTATAAAACAAGTTCCAATTGGTAAACACAAATTGGTGGCTAAACTGAGTTCTTATGAACCTAATACAATTACGATAGAGGTGAATTCCGGTAAAGAATTAATTGTGAATATTCCTTTGATGGAAGCAATTATCACGAAAGAAGAAATTGTGGTTACAGCCCGTAAAAAAGGAGAGGTTCTGAATGAAATGGCAGTTTTGTCAGCCCAGCAATTTAGTGTGGAAGAAACGAATAGATACCCAGGTTCGCGAATGGATCCTGCTCGAATGGCATCAAATTTCGCTGGAGTACAAGGAGCAGATGACTCGAGAAATGATATTGTGGTAAGAGGAAATTCCCCTCTTGGAATCGTTTACCGAGTTGAAGGTATTGATATTCCTAACCCTTCTCATTTTTCCATTTCAGGTAGTTCCGGAGGGCCTGTTTCAATTTTGAATAATAAAATCCTAGGCAATTCTGACTTTTTCATGAGCGCTTTTCCGGCTGAATATGGAAATAGTACCTCAGGTATTTTTGATTTAAAATTGAGAAATGGAAATAGAAATCAGCATGAGTTTACGGGTCAATTTGGTTTTCTAGGAACTGAGTTTTTAGCCGAAGGACCATTAAGTAAAAATAAAAAGTCAAGTTTTTTAGTCATGGGAAGATACTCTACATTGTCGTTGTTTGAAAAACTTCGTATCCCAATTGGAACAGATGCAATTCCTGTCTATGGAGATGGAGCATTTAAATTCAATTGGCAACTTAAAAAAGGAGGGAACTTATCATTCTTCGGAATGGGAGGGAAAAGTAATATTTCAATCTTGATTTCAGAAAAAAAGGAATATTCAACTGATTTATATGGAGAAGGAGATAGAGACCAGTTTTTTGGAACTAGTATGTATGTTTCTGGGCTAAATTATAAGAAATCCATCAATGAAAAAACATTTGTTTCTGCCACATTAGCGGCCTCTTTGGAACAACAAAATGCTAATCATGAGTATTTATCTAACCGGCGATTTGAGGTTAATGGAACGGATACAACAATCACTTTTGACTCTGTTTATCCGATGATGGCATATCAATTTAGGAACATTAAAATTTCAGGATATACTGCTGTTAATCATAAATTTAACAAACGCCTCTTAATGAAAGCTGGAGTTAATTTTGATCTAATGTCGATGAATCAAATTGACTCTGTTTTAATTGACTTAAACACACCCGATAATTTTGTTGTGCGTTGGGATTATCAGGGACAAGCGCTAATGGTTCAACCTTTTGCTCAGTGGAAATGGAGAGCTAATGAAAATTTTGACTTAACTGCTGGTTTACATGCTCAATATTTTTCACTCAGCAATAGTATTAGTCCGGTTGAACCACGAGTAGGGTTTAAATATAAATTTGGAGGTGGACAAGCCATTTTTGGAGGCGGTGGTATGCATAGTCAAATTCAGCCGTTGTACACCTATACCTATCATCAATTTGATGCTTCAGGAAATAAGGTCTTCAATAATAAAAACATGGATTTTAGTAGAAGCTTACATACTGGATTAGGCTATGAAAAATATTTCAACAAAGGATTTAGTGTGAAAACAGAGGCTTATTATCAGAATTTGTATAATATTCCAGTTACTGTTGCACCTTCTTCATTTTCAATGATTAATGTCGGAAGTGGATTTTCGCGTGTTTTCCCGGATTCTCTAAAAAATACTGGAACAGGATATAATTATGGAATTGAATTGACGGTTCAAAAATATTTTGATAAATCTTTCTTCTTTTTATTCTCAGGAACGGTATACGATTCTAAATACAAGGGAAGCGATGGAATTTTACGAAACACCTCTTATAACGGCAATTATGTGGTCAATTTATTGGTTGGAAAAGAATTTAAACTAGGCACAAAACACGTTCTTGGGTTTGGGACTAAAATCACCCGTGCAGGTGGTAGAAGATATGGTTTGGTAGATGTTGCAACATCTGATGCTCAGAAAGAAATAATTTTTCAGGACTCTGCATTCAATGATCAACAATTCAATGATTATTTCCGTATTGATTTTAAGATTAGCTGGAGAATGAATACGAATAAAGTAACACATGAAATCGGGTTAGATTTAGTAAACATTCTAAGCACAAAGAATTTACTGAATTTAGCGTATTCTCCTTCATTAGATCCAAACGTGGATGTAACATCACCGGATTATAAACCTTACGTTCAAACCAATCAACTTGGATTTTTACCGTTATTCTATTATAAAATTGATTTTAAGTTGAAAAGCAAGGAATAATTAATTCCACGAAGGGCAACTGTCACAACCATTGGTCGGGCGTATATAAAATAATGCGCCCAGCACCAAATTTCCTTCAATATATCCAAATCTCTGACGAGCATAAGCACTATAATCAATTGGTCGTGTTTTAACATGGTTTTGTATCAATACTCCCAATGCGACATTTGATTGTAAAAAGAAGTGTTTGAAAAATTCGAATCTCAAACCAGTATGCGCAGATAATCCAACGCCTGATAGTGAAACAGTGGCCATATCTTTTCTACCTCCAAAAGTAAAGTCATTGAAGGATAATATCATCCCAGTTGACGCCCCGAATAATGTGCTTATTGTGAAGTTGTCCCGATTATTACGTGTGATATTCCGCACGCGAGTTATTTCCGCACGTATGTAATTTAAACCATTTGTGTTCTCATAGTGAAATTGGGATTCGTTAGTTTTCACAATTTCATCCGCATAACTACCTGACCAATTTGGGTCAATTCCAGAATTTATTTTACCATCCAATAGATATTCTTGACCATGTACCATCACATATTTCAAATGGTCATATCCAATCGAAAGATTCCAGTAATTCGCAAAATTATAACCAATTCTAAAATTGAATTGAGGAATTGTAATTTTATCAGGACTCACATATTCACTCAATTTTGTACTTGGTCTGTCAACCGCTTTCACTCCCCGCAAGGTGAAATTATATCCTGTTCCAACAAAATTTATATTACTTTTAGTATAGGCAGTTCGGTTGTAGCCCCAAGAAACAAATGCTGTGCCCTCAGCCATTGAATTCTTAGGTTTTTTGCGATAATTACTCTTGTAGTTTCGTTGAGAAAAACAATTATCGGATAAAGAAATAATAAAAACGATTAAAAAAACGAGCTTAATTATCGGTGTAGAAATTCTTTCCATTCCTTTTGTGTTAATACTTTTTCAAGTTTGAAATGAGCAATTTTGTTTTTAGAGTAAAATTCAACTAATCCAAATCCTTCAGCGAAAATAGATATGCTTTCTGTACTAATGTTGGTTTCCTTTTTAGTGAAAATATTCATCAAAGTTAAACTTCTAAAATCTGAGAAGTAAATTGACTTTCGTTTTTCTTCATCCATAACCATATAATCAACATTTTCCTTTTGAACTTTTCTTTTTAATTCATCAAAAATCAAAGTAGAATCTAGATGTCCTGCATATTTGGACGCAAACCATGTTTGTTCCTTGTTTGAAAAGGGGAAAAGTTTGGTTTTCACCAAAACAGCTTGGGTTTTTAGGTTTTTTCGATTAACTACCATGTGATCAATGACGGTCAACGAATCGTAGTTATAATTGAATGCTTCAATAATTCTTCCAGTGGATGCATATTTTTCAACAACAATATGATGTCCTTTTGTGTCTTTTATCCCATAAATTCGATGAAACTCTTCATCAAGCCCATTAGCAATGTTGCGGTAACAATAGATTCTTGGTACACTATCGTAAGGATAAAAGTAATTTATATACGGATGTACGGACTTTAAGGTGTTATCTTTCTTAGAATTTAACCCACAAGATGCAACGAATAGTAGTATGAGGTAAATGCTAAAGATTTTCATGATGACATCTTCAAAAATGCAACTTCTTTTTCCGTTAGGTGGCGAAACATTCCACGTGGTAAATCTTTTTTCGTTAATCCAGAAAACTGAACACGATCTAGTTTTATCACTTTATAACCAATTGCTTCGAATAAACGACGTACAATTCGGTTTTTACCTGAGT
>CAIUSK010000106.1 GCA_903901805.1 uncultured Flavobacteriales bacterium | reverse complement strand
GTCCACAATGTGAACTTATGTTATCGAATTAACCTTTATAAGAAATTGCTTATTTTACAATTTCAGTAACCTGTCCGGCGCCTACAGTTCTACCACCTTCACGGATTGCAAAACGAAGACCTTTTTCCATTGCGATTGCGTTAATCAATTTTACACTGATTGTAACGTTATCACCTGGCATAACCATTTCTACTCCATCAGCAAGAGTGATTTCACCAGTAACATCTGTTGTACGGAAGTAAAATTGTGGACGGTATTTATTAAAGAATGGAGTATGACGTCCACCTTCTGCTTTCGACAATACATAGATCTCAGCTTTGAAATCTGTATGCGGAGTTACAGAACCTGGCTTACAGATAACCATACCACGACGGATATCCGTTTTCTCAATACCACGTAATAATAATCCTACGTTATCTCCAGCTTCACCTCTGTCTAATATTTTACGGAACATCTCAACACCAGTTACAACTGATTTTAAGTTTTCAGCACCCATACCTAAAATATCAACGGCTTCACCTGAGTTTACAACACCTCTTTCGATACGTCCTGTTGCTACAGTACCACGACCAGTGATCGAGAATACATCTTCAACCGGCATTAGGAAAGGAAGTTCAGTCAAACGTGGAGGAATTGGAATGTAGCTATCTACAGCATCCATTAACTCCATAATTTTACCAACCCACTTTGCATCACCATTAAGACCTCCCAAAGCAGAACCCTGAATAACAGGAATATCATCACCTGGGAATTCGTAAAAGCTTAAAAGTTCACGAATTTCCATCTCTACTAATTCAAGTAATTCTGGATCGTCAACCATGTCAACTTTATTCATAAAAACAACCAATGAAGGAACACCAACCTGACGTGCAAGAAGGATGTGCTCACGAGTTTGTGGCATAGGACCATCAGTAGCAGCAACTACTATAATAGCACCATCCATTTGAGCAGCACCTGTTACCATGTTCTTCACATAATCCGCGTGACCTGGACAGTCAACGTGAGCATAGTGACGGGTAGCAGTTGAATACTCCACGTGTGCAGTATTAATAGTGATACCTCTTTCTTTTTCTTCTGGAGCAGAGTCAATTGAATCGAATGAACGTGCTTCAGAAAAGCCTGCATCTGATAACACTTTTGTTATAGCTGCTGTCAGTGTAGTTTTACCGTGGTCAAACATTGACCCGAATTTGGGAAAAAAGCGATTCTGCATTCATTAAAGAAGCTACTGCTTCATTCAAAAAACCAGTCTATTTCGATGCTAATTGCAGAGGGATGGCTTATGGTAATTTTAATGGAAACGAACGTGTAGTATTAACATCACGAAATGGAACTTATGGAAATAAGGTCTATGTTTACAATGGTGTTACTGGGGATTCTATTAAAGGTTTTGATTTAAATAGTTTGACAGGTGGTGGATTTACAATAAGCGATCTAGGACTTACTGAAGATGGTGTATTATTAGTTTCTAACTGTACGCACAGTGGAAATGGTCCTTTTAAAGTTTATATGTTGGAAAACGAAAATTCAACAGCAACCACAGTTATTTCTTATAGTGTAACGCCAATGCCACGCTTTGGGGACAGAATTACAGTTACAGGAAAAGTTAGTGATGGTACTGCTCGAGTTTATGCCATTGCTGGTATTGCATTAACAAATTACAAAGTTACTTATTGGGGAATGGAACAAGTTGGTGGTATTTGGCAGTTTAAACAAACTCCTGACGAATTGAATACATCGATTACCACTGTAAATTCAAATTTTCATCAATTGACGTCTGGTCCAGATGGAGGTTATTATTTCAGAACAGTTCAGCAAAATAATTTCATGCAGATAAAATCTGATTTAACGTTTGCGACTGGGAATACACATCCTTCCTCTGTTATTGACCAAAACAGCACTGTTCCTGTGTACATTAAAACGGTAGGCGATTACGATTACGCATGTTACATGCAATATGGTAGTTTAGCCAATCAACCCAAAAGAATTCAAGTTGTGAAAATTGACAGAGCCTTAGGTATTACAAGTGCAACAATTGTAGCTAGTACACCATCATTCGGTGCAACTTCTCCTGGTAATGGTTCAGGGCACAAG
>CAIUSK010000105.1 GCA_903901805.1 uncultured Flavobacteriales bacterium | reverse complement strand
TTAGACACAACCCAAGAGTACAGTTATTCTCCTGAATTTGTAAAAGCTGATTACCTCGATAATTATGTGTTTCGGGCAAATCAGGTGCTTAAATTTTTAAACAAGCAAAAATGGGTAGATAAAAATCAATTGGTGGTAGCCGGCCATTCACAAGGATCGCATGTCGCCTTAGGAATTGCTCATTCAAATAAGAAAGTAACACATCTTGGTCTTTTTGGCTTTAATCCACTGGGAAGAATTGACCAATACATTCGTTCAGCAAGAAAACAAGCAGAAGCAGGCGAAATAACATGGAAAGAAGCCGATTCTATTCAAAAGTCCCGTTTCAATGAATATAAAATGTATTACGAACCTGTTAGCGATAAAAAAGCTGCATTCGCTAATTCATGGAAATCATTTTCAAAAAGTCAATTAAATGAACTAGTAAATCTGAAAATACCGGTTTATGTGGCTTATGGCTCAAACGACATCAATACTGATTTCTGTGATTTACTACCACTATATTTCATTGAAAAAGGTAAATCCAATTATAAAGTCATTCGTTACCCGAATTTAGAACACAACTTCTTTCCAGTAAACAAAGATGGAATTCCTGATTATCAAAATGGAAAATGGTATTGGGTAATGAATGAATTTGTTTTTTGGACTTTCCAATAATAGAATTGAACATGATAATACTAAAACCACTTTTAGAAGATAACATCAACCCTTTTTTTAATTGGTTAAAAGATGAGGAAGTAATAAAATACTCCTTGACCTCTTTTCAAGAGTTCAATTCAGAAAACGACATTCGATTATGGTATTCCAATTTATTGTCAAATCATCGAGATTATACAACGGGTATTTTTCTTTCATCGAATGATGTTCTGGTAGGATATGCTGGCATTTGTAATATTTCAAACTTCAATAGAAGTGGTGAGTACTTTGTCTTCATTGGGGATAAGACTCAATGGGGAAATGGAATTGGCACTATTACAACTAAGAAAGTGATTGAATACGGATTTGAGAAGTTAAATCTCAATAGAATTATGCTGACTGTATCTGAGCCTAATATTGGTGGTATTCGTGCGTATGAAAAAGCAGGTTTTAAGTTCGAAGGAAGATTACGTCAAGCTTGTTTTAGAGAAGGCAAATATCATGACAAAATAATGATGTCATTACTGAGGGATGAATGGGAAATTCAAGTATAAATAAACCTCACTCCCCCACAAACACCCCCACGTATTTCAACTCTTTCAGCTGAGGTGGAGCATTCTTTATTTACTGTTTTTTAAACTAATTCGTTTTACCGCGATTTCGATCTCCGCGTAGTTGGTTTTTTGTTTGCTCCTTTCAGGTTGTTCTTTTTGGAAGTACCACCAAACTTACTCGAGTCCGAATGTGATTTTTTAGATCTTGAACCGTTCGTTGGTGAAGAATGACTACCAGTTTTGGCTTTTTGAATACTCGGCTTTTTTACTGGTTTTCGCACGTCTTCGTTCGAAGAACCTTCCACTAATTTGTTAATAACCTCCATTTCCGTATCTGTCAAATCCCTCCATTCTCCTAAAGGCAATCCTTTTAACGCGATGTTCATGATGCGCACTCGTTCCAACTTAATTACCTCATAACCAAAATGTTCACACATGCGCCGTATTTGACGATTTAATCCTTGAATCAAGGTAATCCTAAAAACAGTCGTTGATTCCTGAACCACTTTGCATTTTTTTGTATTTACCCCCATTATGGGAACTCCTTTTGACATCGCAGCAATCATGTCTTGCGTTAAAGGCTTATTTACAGTGACCACATATTCTTTTTCATGCTTATTTCCTGCACGTAAAATTTTATTAATGATATCCCCATTATTCGTTAAAAAAATGAGTCCCTGAGAATCTTTATCGAGCCGGCCGATGGGGAAAATACGCTTACTATGATTGACAAATTGAACAATATTATCACGCACACTTTCCTCTGTAGTTGATGTAACACCAACGGGTTTATTAAAGGCAATAAAAATGATGTCTTCACCTTCCCGAGGCTCCAAATCATTTCCGTTTACGCGTACCTTATCACCTGGATTGACTTGATCACCAATAGTGGCTTTACGATTATTAATGAATACTAAACCACGTTCAATAAATCGATCTGCCTCGCGACGAGAACACAAACCACTTTCACTGATGAATTTATTTAGTCGCATGAACTATTTCTCTTAGTTTAAATCTAACTCTTTAGGTTGTGAATTTACTAAATAAATTACTCCCCCACTTTCAAACCAAACCACTTAAAATCTTTTAGGCTAGGAACGGACTCAAAATGAATTTCAATTTCCTTCTTACCGGGCAAAATGGTCATGTCATTTTCCGAATAACGGATTCCTTTTTGAGTAGAATACAGCCAAAAATGTTGAATCGGATGCTTTGCCTTTAGTTTCAAAATCAACGATTTGTTCTTTCGGTCAATTTTCGAAATTTTCAGTTTAACATCACGATAAGCCACTTTGTGAGGAGGTTGATTTTTAATCCAAAAAATGCGATTGTACTTTTGACCATCTAGTTCCCAACAGACTTCTAATCCATGCGTGGAGTTAGAAATAAAATATTGATTCAGCTCTTCTCTGCTAAAAATAGATTTATTGTTCAAGAATTCTAGTTGTAGCGAATCAGAAATCAATTTGTTATTAATCCACTTACCATTAATTTTTCGAATTGCGTTAATTGAATATTTAATACTGATACTTTTTGAAACATCTGAAACAAAATGCAAATTGAAACCAGTTAAATCTTGTTCGCGCAATACGGTAATGGGTTGCATGACTTGCTTCATCCGATAATGCATGATTTTACGATTTCCAAGGTAATCTACACCTGACCATGTTGGACCTGGATAACAATCATTCAATTGCCAATAAATAGAACCCATGCAACGCGGAGCATTCAAGCGATGAGCAGAAACGGCTTGTTCCATCGCATCTCCCTGTATA
>CAIUSK010000104.1 GCA_903901805.1 uncultured Flavobacteriales bacterium | reverse complement strand
TGGAAAAATTATGTATTTCGTTTCTGACCGCTCAGGTGGAAAAGGAAAAAGAGATATCTATTACATGGAAAAGAAAGGGAGCGCATGGTCTGCTCCAATTAATTTCAGTGCAATTAATACGGAAAATGATGAAGACTCTCCTTTTGTTGGCTTAGATAACAATGTATTATACTATTCAAGTAACCATGAAAATAGTATGGGTGGGTTTGATGTATTTATGGTTGTTCGAGATGCACAAGGAAATTGGTCCCCTCCCGTAAACTTAGGATATCCTATCAATTCTCCTGGAGATGATATCTTCTTCACTACAACTGCGGATGGTAAACAATCGTATGTCTCTTCTCTAAGAAAAGGTGGACTAGGTGAAAAAGATGTTTATGAAGTGATGTTCCCTCAAGCAACTACGAAAAATGTAGCTTTTTTGAATGGAAAAATAATTCATGCAAACGGTAAAAAAATACCTGAATCATCTTTCATTACCTTGGCTTGTAAAAATTGTGACGATAGTAATGAAGAAACTATTCTTCCACGTATTGAAGATGGTGGGTTCTTTAGTAAATTGGAGAAATGCAAAGAATATGTTTTAACTTATTACTACAAAGAAAATTCACCAAGTCCATATAGAGAAACGTTCAAAACAGATTGTGACTTGGCGTATCAAGAAGTTAATAAAACAGTTCTCTTAATAGAGGAAAAAGAACGTATTACACGTATGTTTGACTATGACTTAGACGGGAAAGTTACTTCTAATAATTTAGCTGACAATAGCACAAAACCACTTGAAAACGCAACTGTTGAAATATACAACCGCAAAGGAAACAAAGTGGAAACTTGGAAAACCGATGAATCAGGTGAGTTTATTAGTAAATTAACTACAGGATTAAAATTCAAGGATAAATTAGATTACTACGCGGTGGTTTCTGCGGAAAATCATACTACTGATACATTTGATATTCAACTAACATTGAAAACAGATTCCATTCTTCACCTTGCATTTGAAATTTCAACCAATAAAAACATCGGTGAGCTACTTGCATTAAATCCTATTTATTTTGATTTTGATAAATCAAATATTCGTCCTGATGCTGCTATTGAGTTAGACAAAGTGGTTGAATTCTTGAAAAAGTATCCGGAGGTTAAAATCGAATTAGGTTCCCACACTGATTCTAGAGGTCCGGAAAGTTATAACCAATCGCTTTCTGAGAAACGAGCTATTTCCAGTGCAAAATATTTGAAAAAACGCGTTGAGAATCCAAAACGTATTTCTTACAAAGGATATGGTGAATCCAAAACCACAAATGGTTGCAACGGTACCGTTAGCTGTACTGAGGAACAACACCAAATGAACAGAAGAACTGAATTTATTATTCAAAAATAATTTTTTACAAAACACCAATTAAAGCCCGATGTAAATTGGGCTTTTTTTATCTCAATTAACTCCATGAAATTAAACTTATCAAGACCACTTTGCGTTTTCGATTTGGAAACAACCGGAACTCAAATAACGAAGGATCGAATTGTTCAAATTGCAATTGTTCGTGTTAATATTGACGGAAAAGAAGATCATTTTAATCGTTTAGTGAATCCAGAGATGATCATCCCCGAAGAAATTGTTGCGATACATGGAATTTCAAATGATCGCGTTAAAAACGAGCCAACAATTAAGGAAATCGCACAAGAAATTGCAGATTTTATTGGTGATGCAGATTTAGCAGGATACAATTCAAATAAGTTTGATATTCCCATGTTAGCAGAAGAATTATTGCGTTGTGGATTTGATATGGACTTATCCAACCGCCATTTTATTGATGTTCAAAACATCTTCCACAAAATGGAACAACGGACTTTGGCCGCTGCATATCAATTTTACTGTAATCAAACCATGGACAATGCCCATGATGCCTTGTATGACACAAAAGTTACTTGGGAGGTATTTAAAGCACAAATGGAAAAATATCCTTCGTTGGCATCTGAAGTTGCAGAACTTGCAGAATTTACTCGTTTAGGAGATTTTAAATTGCTTGATTTTGCTGGAAGACTTGCCATCGATTCCAAAGGAAATAGCATCTATAATTTTGGTAAGCATAAAGGCAAAACGATTCGACAAATAATGAAAGAAGAACCTGGTTACTACGGTTGGATGCTGGAAGCAGATTTTCCCCTCTATACAAAGCAATGCTTGAAAAAAGAAATGGAAAAAATCAAAGCAGAAAATCAACAAGAAAAAGAAGGGAATTTTTCCGATAAAATAAATCAGTTAAAAAATAAATTCGGAGGAAAATGAAAGTAATTTGTATCGGTAGAAACTATGCGGACCACGCAAAAGAAATGAAATCTGAACTTCCTTCAGAACCTATCTTTTTCCTGAAACCAGATACCGCTTTACTCAAAGATGTCGATGAATTCTATTTACCCGATCTAAACTCAGAAATTCATTTTGAATGCGAGTTGGTGGTTAAAATTAATAAAGCAGGTAAAAATATTGATGCTGAATTTGCTCAGAAATACTATTCTGAAATCACCTTGGGTCTTGACCTTACTGCGCGTGATTTACAAGCTAAATGTAAGGAAAAAGGATTGCCTTGGGAAATTGCTAAAGCCTTTGATAATTCCGCTCCAATTTCCAATAAATGGATTAACGTTGCTGATATTTCGCTTCCTGATCTGAGTTTTCAATTCTTTCAAAATGGAGAACTGAAACAACATGGTTTCACCAAGGATATGATCTTTTCCATTGATACCATTATCAGTTACGTTTCGAAATTTATTACACTAAAAACAGGAGACCTTATTTTTACAGGTACTCCGGCTGGAGTTGGACCTATTCAAATAGGAGACAAGCTGGAAGGATTTGTTGAAGAGAACAAACTATTTGAATTTACTGTTAAATAAGCAATGGAAGCACAAAAAGAATGGTTTGCCGATTGGTTTGATACCCAATATTACCATATTTTATATAAAAATAGAGACGAGGATGAAGCAAAGAAATTCATTCAAAATTTAACTGCTTTTTTGAAGCTTAGTCCCAATTCTTCGGTGTTGGATCTTGCTTGTGGCAAAGGCAGACACAGCGTAACCCTAAACGAATTAGGCCACAAAGTTTTGGGAGTGGATTTGTCTGAAAACAGTATCCAACAAGCTAGGTTGATGGAGCGTAGAGGATTGCATTTTGAGGTGCACGATATGCGAAAACTCATTCCAAGCGTTTCGTTCGATGCCATCTTTAATTTGTTTACCAGTTTCGGATATTTTGATTCTACATGGGACAATAAACTCGTAATTCAGGCCGTTGGAAATATGTTATGTGCCAAGGGATTATTCGTTATTGACTTTATGAATGCTGAAAAGGTAATCACAAATCTAGTAGCTGAAGAGGAAAAAACGATTGATGGACTTGAATTTGAGATAAAACGATTGGTGGAAGGTGATCACATTTACAAAAAAATAGTGGTGACAGACGGAACCAAAATCAGTAAATATATGGAACGCGTTCAAGCACTCAAATTATCCGATTTTGAACGCTTGTTACAACCCGAATTTACCCTTTTGCATACCTTTGGCGACTTTGATTTAAACCCATTCAACCCAGGCACCTCAGATAGGTTAATTTTAATTGCTGAAAAAAATGCTTAATTCATTCACGGTTATTTCGGGATTTTTAGGGGCTGTGGTATTAGGCGGATTCACGGTTAGCTATCTTCAAGCAACCAATAAAACGCAACTCATTAAGTTATTATTGGCGTTTAGCGGAGGATTTATGTTATCCATTGCTTTCACCCATTTTATTCCCGAACTCTATTCTCACCAAGCCAACACCATTGGGTATTATATCTTGTTGGGCTTTTTGATTCAACTGATATTGGAATTTTTCTCCGGTGGTATCGAACATGGACACGTGCACATTCATAAAGGAGAAAAAATGCCTTGGGCCTTATTTATCTCGTTATCGGTTCATTCAATCATTGAAGGAATCCCCGTTGGAAATGCGTTGAGTGGTGTTGGACACATCGTTGACCACGGACACGGACATGACATAAACTCCTTGTTTTTTGGTATATTGTTTCACCAAATACCCGTTGCCATTGCCTTAATGACGTTACTACTGAAAACAGATTCTTCTCGATTAAAAGCATGGATTATCTTATTGCTTTTTGGTTTAATGACTCCAATTGGTGTGATTATTGGAATGACCGTTGAAGCGGAACATCTTGGGTTAAATGAAGACATTATTCTTGCGGTTGTTGTGGGGATTTTCTTGCACATTTCCACTACGATCATTTTTGAAACGAGCGAAAATCATAAATTCAACATTTTTAAACTCGTTAGCATATTAATTGGATGCACCTTAGCTTTTGGCATGAATTTGCTATAGTACCTGTTCACTTCTAGGTGTGCAAAACAAGTAGAATAAATCTTGATGCTCCTAGAAAAATTGGTTATTTTTATTCAACAAGCTACTTTTAAACGCATGAAACGATTAACCGCTATTTTTCCCTTTGCCTTACTTGCACTGATTTTAATCATTCAGTTGAGTTCTAATGCGCAGACAAAAAATGATATCCCTTGGCTATCAAATAGATATGTTCACTTAAATAGCTTGCCGGTTTACCAACAAAAGATGGAAGCGGAGAAATTAATCACCGTGATTAAAAATCAACACAACACGTTGCCGTTTTCTAAATTGGACAATAAAATTGTGGTATTAACCATCGGAGAAAATCATGATGAGTTCATAAAAACAATCAACCTTTTCACTAATATCACTGAAATTCATGCTTCCTTTTCGAATAAACTAACCGAATCTCAAAAGAAAATCATTGAGCATGCGGATTATTTAATCGTATCTATACATGTAAATGAAACCCACAGCCTAACTGCTCTTGCATTAGATGAATTTCATAACTTGCGTTGTCATGGAAAAAAAACGGTAGTTTTCTTTACTCCGTTTGAATTTGCCAAAGAAGTTAAAATCCCGCATCACGACGCATTGGTGCTAGCCTACGAAAATCATCCATATATTCAAAATCGAACGGCTCAGTTGCTTTTTGGTGCAATTCCAGCAAGTGGTAAACTCCCGGAGGATTTTTCTGCTTTTCACCCAAAAAGTTCAGGAATTGAACTAAAATGGGGAGGACGATTAAAATTTACCGATCCAGAAGAAGTTGGTATAAACCCAGCGAAACTAGCTGAAATTGATAAAATTGCGCTCAATGGCATTGCACAAGGGGCTTATCCCGGTTGTGAAATTGTTGCTGCCGTTGATGGTAAAATTTTCTATCGCAAAAGCTTTGGTACCCATTCGTATAAAGACACTACTAAAGTGAATATAAACGATGTTTATGACCTTGCTTCCATCACGAAAATTGGAGCTTCTACCACCGGATTGATGTTTTTACAATCGCATGGGAAATTTGATGTCAGCAAAAAATTAGCCGATTATATTCCTGAATATGTGGAAGGTACAAACATGGAACGTCTATTATTAAAGGATATGTTGACGCACCAAGCAGGTCTCAAAGCATGGATACCGTTCTACTTACAAGTTTTAAAAGACAACGAACCCAACCCAGCACTTTTCAGCAAAACAGAAACAGGTAAGTTTAACCGTAAAGTGGCTGAAAATCTTTGGATGAATGAAGCGTATGTAGACTCGATGTATAAACAGATTGCAGCACAACCACTTGGTCCTAAAGAATACAAATATTCAGATTTAGGCTATTATTTCATCATGAAATTAATTGAAAAACAAAGCAAACACGACCTAGATCATTTTCTACGGACACAACTGTATGAGCCTATAGGTTTGCGTTCCATGGGATTCAACCCATTAACTTGTTATAATGCCGCAACGATCGCTCCAACGGAAAATGATACCAAATTCAGAAAACAATTGGT
>CAIUSK010000103.1 GCA_903901805.1 uncultured Flavobacteriales bacterium | reverse complement strand
GTCATTGGAAAAACCTCAGGGTCGGGTTTAGTTCCATTGAATCGTCGTTCGCGTGCTTGGTATTTTATCATTCGCTCAGAGGTACGGCTGTCGTGTAAGGAGGTCGTTATAAGAAACGGGAACTTGTTCTTCTCTTTAAACACTTCTGGAAATTCTTTCTCCCAATAAAAGGCTTTATCTCCCGCTACTTCCGGGTCATCAATCAAGGAGTTGCCACATTTGATGTTGTTGTTCAAAGAGTTCAGTTTTCTTCCTTTCTGAGCTGTGCGCAACCACAACGAGAGCTTGGCAATTTCCACACTTTCGTCGTTCAAATCCACACCGTAAATGTTGTTTTCCAAAATGCTCATTTCTACATCGCTCAAAATCATACTGTCGCCCATCAATTTTGCTTGCAATTCGTCCACATAACGGTGTTCGGCAATCAGAAATTCAAGGGCTTGGTTCAAAAACGCTCCCGAGCCACAGGCTGGGTCACAAATCGTGAGTTGTAACAGCCACGTTCGGTAATCCGTGAGTTTGTCTAAATGCGCTTTTTTGGTTTTGGTTTGTATCTTTTTGTCGTTGGTGTAATCTTCATCTACTAAGTTCAACTCGGCTTTTTTCTCCGTACACAATTTCCCAACGGTATTGTCAACAATGTATTTCGTGATGTATTTTGGCGTGTAAAAAACACCGTCTTTTTTACGTCTGGTCTTGGTTTTGTCAACCGTTTCTCCTTCAATCTCCGATTTGATTTCGTCAATTTCGTTGAGCGAGTTTTCAAAAATGTGTCCCAAAATGTTCACGTCCACATCGCTATCAAAGTCGTAATGGCTCATTTTTTCGGTGTACACGTGCAATACTTCATCGTTGATTTTCACTTGGTCCAATAGATCATCTGGCGCAAACAATCCACCGTTATAGGCAAAAATCTCAAATTCAGCCTCAATGGCATCGCCTGTTTTCTTTCCAAACGCTGGCAAAGTCACTTTCGCGCCCAAGTTCAAATCGTTGAAATAGACCTTGTAACGCTCGTACAACGAAACCGTCATTCGCATTTTCATCAAATTTTTCCACTCCTGATTGATGCGAAAAATCAAATTCGTGGGAAGCAATAAACGGTCTTCCGCAAAGAAAATAAACAGAAAACGATCGAGTAACTTCTGCGTTTTTTTGAAGAGTAATAATTTATCAAATTCGGGATTCAGCTCTACCAAATTGTGGTACAAAGCGCGTTTAAACTCCGAATAATCTTTGTAGAGTTTTTTGGTAATGACATCTTCTTGCGAAACGGATTCATCTTTCAAACGCTTCGGTAAATTTTGCTGAATACTTGGCAAACTCAAGCACAAGTACAACAAATTGAATTGCTCGCGCGAAAGGGTAAACAAGTTAAACTCTTCGTAATCAATTGAATTATCGATATAGAAACGCAATTTTTCAAAGTTGGAAGTAATCACATAAACACATTCCGACTGATTATTTTTGTAGCCAAAAGCCTGCGTTTCAATGCTGTTTAAATCGGTTGTATTCGTTCCTTTCAACTCAATTACGGCAATAGCTTTTCCATCAAAAACAATGGCTCCATCAACCTTTTTACTATTGCTTGTATTTTTAAGCTCGGTCGTTAAATTGAAATTCGGCTCAGGATTGAGTGTGTAACCAAAAATATGACCGAACAACTCGCGCAGAAATCCTTCTTGAAACTGTTCTTCTTTGGAATTTCGGATATTTTGTTGGCGAACGGAATCGTGAAAATAAGCTGAAAAACGTTGGTAAGCAGCATCCACTTCCGTTGAATTTGCATCGAGCAAGTGTTTTTTGATGACTGTTTTTTGAAATAATGCCATGATCTATACAAATTAGTAATAATCTGAAACCAATATTGGGTTCTCAAATCAACTTACTAAACTAGTAATTTCACATGATTTAGCGATTTAATTTAGATATAAAACAGAAAATGACCTTGAAATAATGACATATGAGAAAATACCAAATTCTATTTCTTTCGTTTAACGGTATGTTTCAATTTTAATAGAGCGAGATTCAATTCAATGGTTGTTTCTATTTCATCTAATTTGAGTTCTTCTGAAATAATTTCTGAGAACAACTCACTTCCTTTCATCAAAATTGCTTCTTTTTTTGTCTCAGAGTCATCCACTCTAATTTCTTGAATAGCATTCACAAATTGTTTCAATTTAGCATACGTTTCAATGATTGCAAGGGTGGTTTCAGTAGCTTGTGGACTTTTCAATATGGTAGCTAACATATATAATCCTTTGTCTGTGAAAGCTTTTGGTTTTACCGTGGAATGCTTCATGGTTTTGAACCGGTCGAAATTTTCGACCGGTTGATTTCTATTATCCATTGTGGATGTTTTAGACCTTAGAAATTCTGTTTCCTCATTATCTAAATAAATAACATATCCATCGGGAAACTTATATGGATTATTCTTTACTGCTTCATTTATGCGTTTTGTCTCTATTCCATACAACGCTGCAACATCGCGATCCAACAAGACTTTTTTGTTTCTAATTTCTATTAATCTATTCTCAACAATTTCTAAACTCACCATCCGATTTTCTTTTAACTTACCTGAAGTTACGAAAAATCATTGAGTTAATCAAGGTGTGATATTAGTTAAAAATAAAAAAAAAACGGCCAGGAAAACCCAGCCGTTCGGAAAAATAAAACCCTATTTCTATTTCAAATCAAAACGATCCAAATTCATCACTTTGGTCCATGCTGCCACGAAATCTTTCACGAATTTTTCTTTCGCATCATCGCTCGCATACACTTCAGCCAAAGCTCTCAATTCTGAATTAGATCCAAAAATTAAGTCTGCACGCGTTGCCGTCCATTTCACTTCGTTGGTTTTTCTGTCTTTCGCTTCAAAAACTTCTTTGGTGTCTGAAGTAGCTGTCCAACTTACGTCCATTTTCAACAAATTCACAAAGAAATCATTCGTTAATTTTTCGGTTTGTGAAGTGAAAATCCCTTTTTTCGAATCATCATAATTGGTATTCAAAACACGCATTCCACCAACTAATACGGTCATTTCAGGTGCTGACAATGTTAATAATTGTGCTTTGTCCACCAACAATTCCTCTGTTGGAAAGGTATATTGTGTTTTAGAGTAATTTCTAAACCCGTCAGCCATTGGCTCCAACACTGCCATTGAAGCAACATCCGTTTGTGCTTGTGTTGCATCCATTCGTCCTGGTGTGAAAGGTACGGTAACTGAAAATCCTGCATTTTTCGCCGCATTTTCAACTCCTGTTGTTCCTGCTAATATGATTAAATCTGCCATGGATACTTTTTTACCGTTGGTTGCTTTTGCATTGAAATCCTTCTGGATTTTCTCTAAAACCGCTACCACTTTTGCCAATTGCTTTGGATTGTTTACTTCCCAGTTCTTTTGTGGTTCTAATAAAATACGTGCTCCGTTTGCACCGCCTCGTTTGTCTGAACCTCGGAATGTTGAAGCAGATGCCCAAGCAGTTTCTACCATTTCACTAATACTTAAACCGGATTTCGATAGTTGACTTTTTAAAATGTTAATATCTTTTGTGTCAATAAGTGTATGATTTACCGCACCAATTGGATCTTGCCAAACCAACTCTTCTTTTGGAACTTCAGGACCAAGGTACAAAGATCTTGGACCCATGTCGCGGTGGGTC
>CAIUSK010000102.1 GCA_903901805.1 uncultured Flavobacteriales bacterium | reverse complement strand
CACGCTAAAGGAAATCAATAGGCATGTTATCCAAGGAAGAACGAAAAGAACGCAATGAAAAGTTCTGGTCGGCCTTCAAAGAGGAAATGCGCAGAACCCAGTCCACAGGAGGAAGGCGTGTAAATTGGGCAACCTACCCCACTCAAATTAAAGATGTGTATGTGAGGTTAATTTGCGATGGCAAACAAACCGCTATGTGCTTAGATCTTCAATTCAAAGACACCGGAGTACGCTCAATTGTATGGGAACAATTAGGAGAATTGAGGAGCATCATGGAAAAAACCATGACAACAAATGGCAATTGGATGGAAGAATACCATACTCCCGAAGGATTAATAATCAGTCGAATTTGTTGGGAATTGGAAGATGTTGATTTTCATCGAGAAGCGGATTGGCCTAAAATTCATTCTTTTTTCAAACAACAGCTCATTGAATTTGATTCTTTTTATCAAGAATTTAAAGATATTTTAATACTATTAGTTGAATAACCGTATTTTTGCTCTTATGAATAAGCTAGCTGTGTTACTTGTATTTAGTTTCATTTTATTGAATGGGATTTCTCAAAACATTTTATTATCTACTGATTTTCAACAGGGTATACCAAGCACCTACTCCATTGTAAATAATGACAATTTCACGCCGGATGCTACCATGACTGATTTTTTAGGTCAGAATGCATGGATTGTATTACCCGATCCAGAAAATCCATCGGATACGGTTGCAGCTGCCACTTCATTTTTTGAGACAGCCGATTCAGCAGACCGATGGTTAATCACCCCTCCCCTTGCATTAGCATCATTTGGAAACTACCTTTCTTGGAATGCAAAATCACATGATCCTTCCTTTCCGGATGATTACTTAGTACTTGTTTCCACCACAGACAATCAATTGGCTAGTTTCACTGATACGATTGGCAATATCGAACAAGAAAATTTTGAGTGGACCAATCGCGAAGTGAATTTGAGTACATCAGGATACAATGATTCAACTATTTACGTAGCATTTGTTTTGAGAACATTTGATGGATTTAAATTGTATTTAGACGATATAGAAGTGCGCAGCGAAGATCCGGTTGGAATCAACGAAACAGCAGCACTTGATTTGGTTGTTTTTCCCAATCCTACATCGGGAAGTATACACGTGCGAACGGATGCCATTGTAGAAAAAATACAGGTTTTCTCTGTAAACGGTCAATTATTAAAAACGGAGTTTCAATCCGAAATCAGTTTAGCTGAATTGAACACGGGAAGCTACTTACTTCAAATCACCACATCAAAAGGCATCACAAGCAGACGCGTAGCGAAAGTGGATTGATTTTAAAATCCGGAAAACTTGTAGGAAATTAAATCAACTTCCTAGTTAGGTAACAACGGTTCATGTTAGCATAAAAACATCTTGCGGCTAAGCATCATCTATATTATCATAGACACACATTAGCACTACAATTTAACAACAATTTCGTTGGCCTATTGATCATTTGTAGAAATTATTTATATCTTAGTAAATCCTTACTTCATGAGGCTTAGCAAACAAATGTATGTTCGCTTGAAGCGAGATTGTGGGGGTTATAAGAAAGTTGGAATCAATCAGCGTAACCCGGTCGGTATACCCTAATCACTGGAGTGGCTAACTTTCTTGAATACAAGATGATTTTAAAAGTTAGAGTTCTACGCTGACAGCGACCAAATCCATAGATTTG
>CAIUSK010000101.1 GCA_903901805.1 uncultured Flavobacteriales bacterium | reverse complement strand
TTGGAATGGTTTGGATGGGTATTTTTCTTTTTGCTGTTTACGCTGATTCAAATTTCGCCAAATGGATAGTTTATTTAAATCTAGGCTATATCGCTTTTCAATATGGCATTGAACGCTTCAGTAGAAAAAAGCTGATAATTGGTGGTTTATTGAGTGCCATGCTTCTGCTTACATTTTATCAAAACCCATTGTTTTATGGACCGTTGTTAGAAAATTCGGCTTCTTATCGAATCAATACTTTGACCTTACTAGAATCTGATTCTACCGGATACAACCTTACACCGGCCCGTGAAAAATTGAGTAAGCAAGAGCAGAAAAAGGTAATTGAGTATATGGATTCACTTCATAAAAACAATCCCGAAAAATCGGTGAATGTGCGAAAACAAATGATTTTGTTGGGAGCGCATCTTATCAAAGAAAAACCATTTACAGGAGTTGGTCCTGGCGGATATGCAACGGAATCTGTAAATCAAAATAAGGAATTTCACATGGGTACTCAACGATCTCCGCACAATTTTCCCCTCGAGATTATTAGTCAATATGGTTTGATTGGATGGATCTATTTTGGTTTTCTAGGATTCATAGTCATTTCAATTGTTCGTGCAAGTAGCTCTTTTTTAAGTTTCGAAAACGGCATTTTATTCGTAGTTCTTTGCAGCTTGTTTTTAATCTGGATGATGCCTTCCTCATTTCTGCTTCTTGAGATTCATCGACTCATTTTACCCCTTTTTTTAGTAGTGTTCCTCTTACGAAAATCGGAAGTGAATAATGGGTAGAAAAACAATCATTATTACAGGTCTGCCTATTTTTGCAAAAAAAATGAGGGATGATTTAGCTTCCTTTGATGCGAACAATCGATATGTTGTGTTCAATACCTATTATTCAAAATGGGATAAAATTCTTTTTATTTGTTGGTTGCCATTTTCGTCTTTAGTTATTTCTTTGAATGGAGTTTCGGATAGAAGTAGATCGTTAGATTGGGTGATTCGTTTTCGCAAAAAGTTGATCATGCAATGGATGGGGACTGATGCATTGTTGGCAATGGAGCGCTATAAAAAAGGAGTGATCTTTCGCAAATACCTTGATTACGCCACTCATTTTGTAGATTCACCGTGGCAGCAAGAAGAAGTGAAAAGTTTGGATTTACCGATTCAAATTGTTCCATTTAAATATGGTCGAGAAATTGTACCAGTCGCCAAATACGAAAAAATGTATGTTTTGACATACATAGCTGCAAGTCGAAAGGTTTTTTATGGCTGGGAATCCGTTAAGGCTGCTGCAAATTCATTTCCATCTGTAGAATTTAGAGTGGTTGGAATGGAAAATGATGCCGATGTTTTTCCAGATAATATTCAATTACTTGGTTGGTTAGATGCTGATAAAATGGCGGAAGAGTTGAGGAATGCACCAATTTTCTTACGCATGACTGAACATGATGGTTTTTCGGTATCAGTAATTGAAGCATTATCCGTGGGTGCTGAGGTTATTTGGACTCATCCGTCGGATTGTATTCATTTTGTTCAAAATGATGCGGAGATGAATCACAAAATAGCAGAGGTATTGAAACTCATTGAAGATAGAAATAGCATTCCGAATAAAGAAACCATAGAATTTTGTAATAAAACGTATAATCGCCAATTATTAATGGTGAACTACCTAAGTGAACTACAAAAAATTATGTCAACATGAAAATTTGCTATTTCGCAGACGGACAAAGCATTCATACCCAGAAATGGTGTACACATTTTGCTAATTTAGGTCATGAAGTTCATTTAATAACGTTTCGCGATTGTCGCATTGATCGGGTGCATGTTCATTTTTTAAATGTTGGAACCATTGCAACTGCAGGAGGAAATTGGAGAACGCTTTTTGCATTTCGAATAGTACAAAGAATTCTTAGGAAAATTAAACCTGATGTGTTTCATGCGCAGTATGCCACAAGTTATGGAATTACAGGTGCCTTGGTCAATTTTCATCCATACATCATTTCTGGTTGGGGGTCCGATATTTTAATCAGTCCAAAATCTTCAAAAGTACTTCGGGTTTTACTCAAATGGGCTTTTAGAAGGTCAGATGCAATTACAGTGGTTGCCAAACACATGGTTCAAGCAGTGTGCGATTTGGGTGTTAATCGCGAAAAAGTACATGTAATCACGCATGGTATAAACACAAAGCTATTTTATGATCAGCAACTTACTAAGCAAGATGATTTTACCCTCATTTGCACGCGAAACTTAGAGCCTTTATATAATCATATTCAATTGATTGAGGCTTTTGAAATTAGTCAAAAAAAAATACCACAACTAAAATTGCGCATTTTGGGAGATGGATCTTTGCGAAAAGAATTGGAAGAGTTGGTGCTAGCTAAAAATTTAGATAAGCAGATTGGTTTTATAGGCAGAGTTTCTCAGGAAGAAATGGCAGTTGAATTGAATAAGGCACATGTTTTTGTAACGGTATCAACTACAGACGGAGATGTGGTTTCGTTGGTTGAAGCAATCGCTTGTGGGAATTTCTGTATCGTCTCAGATATCCCTGCAAATTGCAATTGGATTACGGAGGGCGAAAATGGATTAATCATTCCTTTGTTTGATGCTGAACAGTTGGCTTTAGCCATTGATAAATCATTTGCTAATTATGAGCTGTATAAAACGTTAAGTTGTACAAGAAATAAGGAGATTGTTTCTTCTGAAGGTAATTGGGATAAAAATATGGAACATGCTCAAAAACTGTATGAAAGCCTAGTAAAAAGATAATTGCGCATAATTTTTTCAAAAAAGAACTCAATACTAAAGGATTTACTCAACTTATCTTTTAAATTCGTATTCATGAAAAACTTTTTCCGTTCGTTGGGTTTATTTGAAATAGCGATATTGTTCAATGCGACGGGAATTGTATTCATCAAACTTTTTCCATATACCTTGCTTTTTTTAGTTATTACCTGGTTAAGACAATTATGGATTTCAAAAGATAAAAGTTCATTTATCCCTTCGACTCGTTTTTATTTTGCTTCTATTCCCTTTCTTTTAACGATTTTCGGATTACTATATACCACCAATTTTACGCAAGGTTTTGGAGATGTAGGACGCATGTTACCGTATTTTCTTTTTCCACTCACGTTATTTTCGATGAGTAAAATACGCTGGCAAGCTATTCAATCGAAGGTTTTGTATTTTTTCATAGTTGGGCTTGTTATGCGTTTTGCTATCGATTTATATTTTGCCACAGGTCGCTTCTTGCAGCAAGGAAATATAGGCGATTATTTTTACGCTTATCTTGATTCAGATACGAATGTTTTTTCCGTTCTAACACTTTTTGGAATCCTGTT
>CAIUSK010000100.1 GCA_903901805.1 uncultured Flavobacteriales bacterium | reverse complement strand
CGGCATAAAAACCTCAAGCCAAAAAACTCTGTTTCACCGAGAAAAAATAAAAAAAATAACCCTTTAATTTTTACAGACAACTTTATTAATGAAGGAATTTCTGTTGATGAAATTAATTTGGATCAAGAAATTGAGGAACAAAAACTATTACATCTATTGCAATTGCTCCCGCCAGCTACTCGATTGGTCTTTACCCTTTACGCACTTGATGAAATGAAACCGAGAGAAATTTGTGAACAACTCAAGCTTTCTTCTGAAACTGTTAAATGGCATTTGAGTGAGGCACGGAAAAAATTGAAAGCACAATTAGTACTAAAACATATCCAATAGATGGAAAATAACAAAGAACATATCGATTCAATTTTTAGAGAAACACTTAGTCAACAGGAATTTGAAGTTCCTTCTGATTTTGTCTCTGATATTCAACAGCGAATTGAACGAGTACGCAAAAAGAAACGAAGAAGAATTTTTTACATTTGGTTCTTTGGGTTACTAATTTTATCTTGTACTTACACAACTTTTTACGGTCCTAAATTTGGATTTTTTATACAAAAGAATCAACCAACGACTTCTTTAAGTCCTTCAAAAATAAATCCTAAAATCACATTAAATAAAACGAAACAAGCAAAACTGGTGAAAAATGATTTTATTAAAAAACACAGTGGAGTAAATCGTGTCAATGAAGAAAAAGAAACAAATAAGCCAAACACCTTCAATAATCTCAAATTATTCAACGACTTGAATTCTGTAGCGCCAAATTATATTTATAAAGAAAACACTCTAGTAAAGACTGAACTATTAGTCGATACTGCTCAATTTTATAATCACACCCCTCATCAACAAGACATAAAACAAAATGACTCTTCAAATAACTTATCTAAACGATCTGAACTATTAAAAAACAGAGATACCACTATTGATGTTAAAAATAGTATAAATAAAAACGAAAAGGAGAAATTAAACCAGCCTACATCAAAGAAAAAAACAAGGGTTGAACTACAACTATTTTCTGGTATACAAGCAAACATGCTAAACTTTGAATCTAAACAAAACGCTTCATTGCTAGGAATAAAAAATCACAATACACCTAGTTTTTCTGCGGGGATTTCTGGTCAATATTTAATAAAAAACGTAATATTTGGGACAGGTATAAATTTTAACCAACTTACAGATAAGTATACTTGGAATCAACTAAATCCTCAAATAATTGATTCTACACAAATATCATTTAATTTATTTATTCCAGCAAGTCTGGATACTTCCGGCACTAATTTTATTAAAATAAATTTTAATGAAACATCATACTTGTATGAAGACAATCCTTCAATACATACCATTTACAATCGAATCAATGTTTATCAAGTTCCATTATTTTTTGGTTATAAATTTCAAAAAGCAAAATGGTCTTTTATTCCCAAAATAGGATTAGCAATTGGCTTCACCCGAACCAATGTCATCCAATTCCCTTTGTATAAAACAACTGATGCGAACATATTCACGGATCTTACAAGTCCTTTTGTTTCAAAAGAAATGAAATCAATATTATTTACCTATTTGCTAGAACTTGATATTCGAAGGCAATTTAATGGTTTTTATCTCTATGCAAATCCATTTTTTAAAAACGGAATTAACAATGAAATCAAAAGCAATTCGATTAAAACACACATGAATCTAGGTTGCAACTTTGGATTTGGTTTTTCATTTTAATCAAAATTGTATACAATTAGCATATTTAAACTCAAAAATAATCATTATGAAACCATTATTATTAATTGTCACCTCATTATTTATAACTGTTTCACAGGCATATTCTCAATGCGGAACTACCATTATTGCGAGCGATTTAAGTATTTGTACCAACGTTCCTTCATCAACCTTATTTAGTGCTGATGCCGGAACTTATGTTATCTATTGGACTAACAACGATACATCTACAGGTATACCTGCTTCTGGAACAGGAGACATTTTAAATGTTTTACCTACTAGTCCGGGAGCTTCTTTATTATATATTGAAGCAATTGATCCGTTGAATAACTGTCCTACACTCTATGATACTATTACAATTGTTGTGAACGAGACTCCTAATCTAAATTTAACCGATACTACCATTTGTCAAGGAAGCGTTGTTGTGCTAAACGCTGGTTCTAATTCACTTTCTTGTGATTTTGCGGAACCAATATGTAGTGGAACTACCACAACATTTCCTAACATGACCAACACTACTGCTTTAATAGGTAATAATTACGACTGCTTGGCTTCTCAACCAAATCCTTCGTGGTTCTATTTTAAAATAGATCAACCAGGTGATTTAACATTGAATATTATACAAAGTACAAATTCAAGTGGCTCAGGAATCGATGTTGATTTTATTTTATACGGACCTTATTCAAGTTATACCGAAGCAACTACTTATTGTGGAAATTTAGGTACCGCAATAAATGGTTCGGCAATAAATAACGTTGTTGATTGTAGTTATTCAACCTCATCAATAGAGAATGCAATAATTACTAACGCACAAGTTGGAAATGTTTATATTCTAATGATTACTAATTATGCAAACGAATCAGGATATTTTACAATTTACCAAACCTCAGGATTCGCATCGTTAGATTGCTCCATACTGAATAACAACTCATCGCCTACTTCGTATTTATGGTCTACAGGAGATACCACACCATGGATATCTGTAACTCCTGATGATACAACTTCTTATTTGGTGACAGCTACTTCGAATGGTTGCGAATATACGGATTCATCAATTGTGACGGTAATTCCAACTCCTACTGTTTCTGTTAATAATGAAGTAATTGCAAGTGGAGAAAGCGCAACTTTAACTGCAATAGGGACGCCCGCAGGAGGTACATATAATTGGTCACCAAGCAATGAGACGTCTTCAAGCATCGTTGTCTCCCCCATTGTAACCACAGACTATGCTGTATCTTATTTATTAAACGGTTGTTCGAGTGAAGCATTAGCCACGGTTGATGTTGTGGCAGGTTTGTCTGATCAAACAACACATTCAATTACAGTTTTTCCAAATCCAGCACAAAATTCTCTTTCCATTCAAGTAAGTGAACCATTAATCGGAAGTGTTTTTGAAATAATTGATCAGCAAGGAAGAGTTTTAAAAACAGGTGAAATGCAAACGCAGGACCAATTAATAACAATTTCAGAAATCAAACAAGGCATTTATACCATTCGCATTGCTAATAGAAATTTGAAATTCATGAAAAATTAGTTGTAAATTAGCTATAACTTTTTCCATAAAATAGAGGGATTTATCTTTCTGTTTACTTTACTTTCCTTACCTTTGAGCCATATTTTTAAAACCTTCTATAAAATGGCAAAAATTAAAGTCGTAAACCCTGTAGTTGAATTGGATGGAGATGAAATGACGCGCATCATTTGGAAAAACATCAAGGATAAATTAATTCTTCCATACTTAGATTTAGATATTAAATATTATGATTTAGGAATTGAAAAACGCGATGAAACAAGCGATCAAATCACCGTGGATGCCGCTGAAGCAATTAAAAAATATAAAGTAGGTATTAAATGTGCCACCATTACCCCAGATGAAGCACGTGTAAAAGAGTTCAATTTAAAATCCATGTGGAAATCTCCCAATGGAACGATTCGAAATATACTAGACGGAACTGTTTTTAGAGAGCCAATTGTAATGCAAAATGTACCTCGTCTTGTGACCAATTGGACTGCACCAATTATCGTGGGCCGTCATGCTTTTGGTGATCAATATCGCGCTACTGATGCTGTTTTTAAAGGAAAAGGGAAATTAACTATGACATTCACGCCAGAAGGTGGCGGAGACGTTCAAACATTCGATGTCTACAACTTTAAAGGCGATGGTGTTGGAATGGCGATGTATAACACAGACGAATCAATTAAAGGATTTGCTTACAGTTGTTTTAACATGGCACTTTCCAAAAAATGGCCACTTTATTTATCTACGAAAAACACTATTCTGAAAAAATATGATGGTCGTTTTAAAGATATTTTTGAAGAAATTTATCAAGCTGAATTCAAATCAAAATTTGAAGCAGCAGGAATTGTATATGAACACCGATTAATAGATGATATGGTTGCTTCGGCGCTTAAATGGAACGGTAATTTTGTTTGGGCATGTAAAAACTACGATGGCGATGTACAGTCTGATACCGTTGCTCAAGGGTTCGGATCATTAGGATTAATGACTTCCGTATTAATTACACCTGATGGAGAAATCATGGAAGCAGAAGCAGCACACGGAACAGTTACAAGACATTATAGAGATTATCAAGCAGGTAAAAAAACATCGACGAATCCAATTGCATCCATTTTCGCTTGGACGAGAGGTTTAGCTTTTAGAGGCAAATTGGATGGAAATCAAGAATTAATCGATTTTTGTAATACACTCGAAAAAGTATGTGTAGAGACAGTAGAATCTGGAGTAATGACAAAAGATTTGGCTGTTTGTATTCACGGAAACAAAGTAAATGCAGGAGAACATTATGTGTTTACCGAAGATTTCTTGGATGCTTTAGACAAAGGACTTCAAGCAAAAATGAACTAATTATTAGGGAGCTGAGGCTCCCTTTTTTATTGAATCAAATTATAGGTGAAAACAAAATTTAGTTTCATTTTAAAAAACATAATCTCTAAGGTTAATTTTAGAGTTCATTCTTTTTTTCTCTTTGGTCTATTCTTGGTAAGTTGTAAATCTATTGAGCCACTTGCACCTATTGAAAAAATAATAGATCCGCCAATTAGCGTGGTAAAAGCTTCCTATTTATCTATCCCTATTGAAATTAACTTAGAAAGTTATTATAAATCAGCTGAATCTTCGATACCCACATCATTTTCAGGAAAAGAAAAAAACTGTGAGGGATTGAGTTATACCTATCAATTAAACAGAGACCCGATTTTATTTAAAACGAATGCTCAAGGTTTAGATTTTTCGACCAATTTATCCTATAGTCTTGACCTTTCCTATTGTCCGAAATGTACCAATTTATTCAGCAATGAAGGGAATTGTGTCGTTCCGCGTTTTTTTGGTTCTTGTGGTATTAATGAACCCATGCGCAGTGCGTCAATTTCATTTGCAACCAAGCTTGAAATGGCTTCAAATTTTAGCTTAAAATCATCTACAAACCTAACAAAACTCGATTTAATTGATCCCTGCGAGATCACGCTGGTTAATTATGATATTACTTCCACCCTAGACAAAGAAATTCGAAAAGAAATGAAAACTATTCAATCGGAAATTGACAAAGAAATAGGGAAAATAGATATCAAGTCTACTTGCACCAGTGCATGGAAACAATTACAAGAAATTATCCCTATCGAATCGTATGGATTTCTCAAATTAGCACCAACTAAAATTGCAATTAGCACCCTTAAATTCAACCAAAACAAAGTGTATTTTGATCTTGGAATTGAATCATACCCATCTATTCAAACAGAAAAACCAATTTCAAAACCAATTGGTTTACCTAATTTATCAGAGTTTAAAAAAACAGATGGTTTTCAATTAAACATGGATATTTTCGCCTCTTATGACTCATTAAATCAATGGGTCGCTAAATCCGTTCAAGGCAGTGAATTTTTAATCAAAGGAAGAAAAATCAGATTAGATTCAGTTCAACTTATTGGGGCAGATGGGAAAAGAATTCACCTATCCATTCAGTTTAGTGGAGCGCGAAAGGGAAAATTGTATTTCTCTGTTCAACCGAAATTAGATGTCAACCAGCAAATAATTTACCTCAGCGACATTCAATTTGACTTGAAAACGAAAAGCATATTATTAAAATCCGCAAAATGGCTATTTAATGATCAACTCACTAAAAAAGTGGAAAAAGAAGCTAAAGTAGATTTAAAATCAATTTTGACAGAATCGAAAAATGAAGTTACCAAAGCACTCAATCAAGACCTTGAGCAGAACATACATTTGAGTGGCAATGTTCAGAAAATGGATGTAATTGACTTATTTCCACTTAAGAAAGGTTTATTTATCCGTTCAGAAATAACTGGAAAATTGAAACTAAATATTGATTAACTCGTTACATTAATTTCAATTCTAGTAAGAATGAAAAAAATAGTATCGCTT
>CAIUSK010000099.1 GCA_903901805.1 uncultured Flavobacteriales bacterium | reverse complement strand
TAACACCGGAAAACTCAAACTGGGATATAGCTACGATGTTACCGTATCCAAATTAGGAAACGGAATTACAGGTGGTTCACATGAAGTGTCAATGGGATTCAATTTAAAGTGTAAAAGAAAACCAAGAGCGTTTAGAACGATCTCTTGTCCTTCTTTTTAGTAACCGAAATCAGGTTAATAAATCAGCACCAATTTTCTTGCTATCTTTGTCCGAGATATGAAGAAATTTTTGTTTCCTACTTTATTATTCATTTTAAGTGCTTGTACAACGGGTGCTAGTATGGTTGAAAATGATTTTTCTTCCATGTTGCACGATGGGAACAGTAAAGTTTGGATGATTCGTGACATTCTTAGTAACGGAACAAATTTTGCAAAAAAGGGAGAAATCAAAGACTTACTGATTTTTTATGAAAATGGAACATGCATTCTGCAATCTACATTTGAATTAGGTAATCAAACTGGTCAAAAAGGTCAATATAAAGCAGATTTTGCTGCAAAAAAAATACTTATCCAATTTCCTAAAGAAAAGTGGGACTTTAATGTAGAAATTAAATCGGAAAATGAAATTTCATTTACTCCAGCCAAAAGCTCAAAAACAACTTTTTCTATTGTCCTAGTTCCATTGCCCGAGCTTGTTAAAAATTCCCGATGAAAAAGCTAAAAGTCGGATTAACCGGTGGAATTGGTTCTGGAAAATCATTGGTTTGCAGTATGCTAGAAAAAATGGGGTTCGCCGTATTTAATTCCGACAAAACTGCCAAGAAACTCATTCATGAATCTACCGAATTAAAGAACAAGATTATTGAACTTATTGGTCCTCTTGCATATGATGAATTTGGCAAGTACAACACATCTTATGTTAGCCAAATTGTTTTTGAAAACTCCCACAAATTGGCAGCACTAAATGAGTTAATCCATCCATTTGTCCGCAGAGAATTTGACGTTTTTGTTGAAAATACTGATGCTCGCATTGTATTTAATGAGGCGGCTATTTTATATGAAACTGGAGCATACAAGTATTTTGATCAAATGGTATTGGTCACGGCTCCGCTTGAAACTCGCATAAAACGATGCATGTTGCGGGATAATCTCACAAAAGAAGCTATTGAACGAAAAATACAAAATCAATGGTCTGACGAAAAAAAATGTTCATTTTTACCTTACGAAATAAAGAACGATGGTATTTCGCCCTTACTGATTCAAATCGAGGAATTAGTTTCATTTCTACAATCAAAAAAGTATACGTTAGAAACACGACAAGATATTGAGTTATTGGTAGAAACATTCTATTCAAAAGTCATGAAGGACGATGTTTTAATGCCCTTTTTTAAGCACTTAGACTTGAGTGTTCATTTACCCATAATGGTTGATTTTTGGTGTTTCGTTCTAATAGGAACAACCGGTTACACAACCAATGTTATTGAAAAACACCTGAATATGCCCCTCCAAAAACTGCATTTCGACCATTGGATGAACTTATTTAATGAGACATTGGACGATTTGTTTGAAGGTGAGAATGTTGAACTGGCCAAACAACGAGCGTCAATTATTGCATGGACAACAAAAAGCAAGATGAATTTAAATTAATCGGTTTTTTGGCATGGATTTTGTAAATAATCAGCGAATTCGTAAGGTGAAGAAGGGGGGAGTTTCAAGATTAGGGGTGTATTATTTTTCAAAAGTATTTATTCCTCCCTTTTACCTTCGATTTCAATTCTAAATCAACCCTTTTTATTTAATCGCTGAAACCTTTTCATTAGAAACTTGTGTTTTCACCAAGCTTCCTTTCCCTCCTACATTTTTCAATTGCAAGTAGTATATTATGTAAGGAAAAGGTAACCGCGCATCTTTGTGGCTATCAAATGGCAAGTAAACACGATACGTGCCGCCTTGCTTCAATTTAGGAAAAGCAGTTGACCAACCTTCATACATTTGCTTCACATTAAAAATGGGTGCTTCTTGATTTGTTTTTTTGCGTAAAAAACTATTTTCCATGGTATCACCATAAGGAGTGCTTAAAATAAAATTTATGGCAACATCCGAGGAATCTGTAGGAGAAACACCCGTTCCCGCTTCTATTGTTTCAATAATAATTTCATTTTCAATTTTCTCTATGTTCTTCTTTACTAATACCGTATCAAGCATGCGTTTTGTTAATTCCTCCACCAAAACCTCATAATAGTTTTTTATTAGTAATGAACGATCTGATTTTGCAAGGGAAAGCGGTTTCTTTTGAACCACATCACTAAAACCTAATTTAACAAAAGATAAATCTAACTTTTCAATGGCACCTGGTTTGTTCCATATTTTCATGAAGTTGTGCGCATTGATTTTTCCCACACAATATGAACCTTCTTTGGCATATCGATCATTGATATCTTCTTGGCCATTACCTAAAAATAACTGAACTGTTTTCATGCAATTAGAATCAATGAGGTACTCTTTTTTCAATTCTTTAGAAAAACCATCAATCATTTTATTTTGATCAAAATCCTCAGGACTTAAATTTGATTTTGTAAAATATAGTTCCGCCTGATTTACCCCTAAAGCATAGGACAATTTCTCTTTCTCACTTTTAAATTTGATTTTATCTACCTTGCCTTGATGATCTTCACCACAGGAATAAATAAACAAACTAAGTAAAACCAGCATTGAAAGTTGTTTCATTTTTTATTTTTTTATCTCCAATAATTCAACGTCAAAAATCAACATGCTCCCTGGACCAATTGGACTACCCTGCTGAGAATGATCCCCGTAAGCCAATTCACTGGGAATGTAAAACTTAAACTTGGAACCAACCGACATTAATTGTAAACCCTCTGTCCATCCAGGGATTACTTCGTTTAACATAAATTCGGCAGGCTGACCGCGATCTACAGAGCTGTCAAAGGTTTTTCCATCTATCAGTTTTCCAGTATAATGCACCTTAACTTTATCCGTAGATTTTGGTTTTTTACCCGTTGCTGCCTTAATCACTTCATACTGCAAGCCAGAACTTGTAACTTTCACACCTGGCTTCTGTTTGTTCTGTTCTAAAAACTTAATTCCTTTTGCCTTTTCACTTTCTTTAATTTCCAATAATTCAATTTCAAAAATTAAGGTACTTCCTGCTTTTATTTTTTCATTTGACTGCTGATCATAGGCCAATTCTGTTGGAATAAAAAATTTATATTTTGAACCAACCGACATCAATTGAACACCTTCTGTCCATCCTTTTATGACTCCATTCAATGGGAATTCAGCTGGCTCTCCTCTCTCTACTGAGCTATCAAATGTTTTTCCATCCAATAATTTTCCTGTATAATGAACTTTTACGGTACTTTCAGCAGTTGGCTTTGGGCCCTTACCTTCTTTTAAGACTTCGTATTGTAGGCCTGAAGCAGTAGTTGTTACCTCCTTACGCACTTTGTTTTTAGCTAAAAAAGCATCGCCTGCAGCTTTTTCCTTAACGTATTCTTTCGATTGATCTTTGGAATCTGCATTACTTGGAGTTTGATAAAGCTGAACCTCTTCGGGCTCACCACTTCCGCACCCAGTAACAATAAATAAAAAAAGAAATACATGGATAAATACAGCAAATGTTTTCATAATCATAATTTGATTACAAAGTTACTTATTTAATTTTTTGAAACTTCAACCAAAAACATAACAATTAACAAAAGGCAAAGGATAACTTATATATCACTAGCAAAAACAAGAATTAAGCATTTGTAAATTTGAGGTAAGAATAGACGAAAATGAAACTTCCACGAAAATATACTCTGGTAGAAATCTGTAAACTCATTCAGTGTGATTACATAGGTGAACCTACTCATGGTATAACTGGACTGAATGAAATTCACATGGTGGAGTCTGGTGATATCGTATTTGTTGATCATCCAAAATACTACGAAAAGGCACTGAAATCAGACGCAACAACTATCATTATTGACAAAGAAGTTGAATGCCCAACAGGAAAAGCACTCATACTTTCAAAATCACCTTTTGACGACTTCAATCGATTGACTAGGCATTTTATGCCTGAATCAAACCCACATGAATCCAAAAACCAAACGATCCACCCTTCTTCGATTATTTTCCCACATGTTTTCATTGGATCCAATGTGAAAATTGGAGAAAATTGCAAGATTATGTCTGGAGCATCTATTCAAGATAATTGTATTCTAGAAAACAATGTCATTATTGGACCCAATACCGTAATTGGACATTCTGCATTCTATTACAAAAAGAAAGTTGATGGGTATCATCGATTACATTCTTGTGGTGGTGTACATATTAAGGAAAACGTTGAAGTTGGTGCACTTTGTACAATAGATGCTGGGGTTTCAGGCATGACTACAATTGGTCGCGGAACTAAAATCGATAATCAAGTGCACATAGGTCATGACACTCAAATTGGCGAACATTGCCTCATGGCATCTGGAGTTGGAATTGCAGGCTGTGTTACAATAAAGAACAACGTGACTTTATGGGGACAGGTTGGGTGTGCAAGCAATGTGGTAATTGAAAATAACGTTATCGTTTATGCACAATCTGGGATTGGAAAAAACCTAGAAGAAGGAAAAACCTATTTTGGAAGCCCTTGTGGAGAGGCAAAAGAGAAATTTAAAGAACTCGTCGCACTGAAAAAATTACCGACCATTTTAGATAAACTTACCAATGATTGAAAAAAAAATTCAATTATTAGAAGCACAAAATCAATTAAAAGAAATCCAACTAAATTCTTTACTGGAACTAACAACCGCAATAAATAGTAATGAATCTACGGATCATTTATTACGGATTTTTTCATTTATATTAAAAGAACAATTAGGATTTCAAAAAACACTTTTTCTTCACCGACAAGACTCTTGGAGTTGCATCATAAAACTCGGATACAAAGGAAAAGTTAATTTGGAAGAAACGACCAAAGACTTATCTAGATTTCGAGATATTACTATGGTTGAGTCATCTAATTCTGACTTATTAAATGAATTTCAAGCGATTATACCGGTAATGCATCAAGAAAAACCACTCGCCTATGTGTTGGTATCTAAAAATTCAGGGAGCAACCAATTTGATAATGAATCTTTAAATCTTTCTTTTGTCCAAACCATTAGCAATATTGTTGCGGTGGCTATTGAAAATAAAAACCTAGCAAAAAAAGGGTTGGTTCAAGAACGAATTAACAAAGAATTGGAGGTTGCACGAGAAATGCAAAAACTCCTCTTTCCGGCCGAATTACCTACCAATAAAAAAATGGATATTTCCGCTCGATACATTCCGCGCCATGCTATTGGGGGTGATTATTATGATTTCATACCCTTAGGTGATGAGGAATATATTTTATGCATTGCAGATGTTTCGGGCAAAGGAATTTCCGCCGCTTTACTAATGGCTAATTTTCAAGCAACAATTCGAACAGTTTTAAAATATCAAAAATTTGAATTGCCTTTCCTTATGGAGGAATTAAACAAAAAGGTTGTCCATGCTACCCAAGGCGAAAAATTTATTACCTTTTTCATTGCCCATTATAATGCATTTACCCATGAACTAAAATATGTAAATGCCGGACATAATCACCCAATTCTTTATCAAGACAAAGAAATAACGTTACTTGAGACAGGTTGCACCGGACTAGGAATGTTGGATGAATTACCTTCAATTAAGGTTGGTAAATTAAGCTTATCACCTAATGCGACACTTGTATTATACACCGATGGAATTGTTGAGCTTGAAAATGAAAACCAAGAACAATTTGAGGTAGAACAATTGATTCAATACATTGAGTCATACTCACAATTAACCATGGAAGATATGAATAATCTGATTTTCTCAAAATTAGAACAATGGAAAGGAACACAAAAATACGACGATGACACGGCTATTTTTAGTTGTAAATTCTTCTAATTTATCGAATTAAATACATCTTACCGATTTCTTTATTGAAATATTGATCTGCACCAGACTCAAGTCGTTTAATATCTTGACCATTAATTTTTGCCTTAACACGATACAGATAAACTCCGTTTGCCAGCTGGTCACCAAATTCATCTTTTCCATCCCAAGCAAAGGAAGAAATATTTTTTCCTATGGAAATCGGTCCAAATTCGCTTTCTGATATTTCGCGAACAACTTTTCCGGTAACAGTCATAATTTGAATTTGAATATCATCAGGGACCTCATCACCCGTTAATGTAAATACAAAGCGCGTACTTGTAGAAAAAGGATTAGGATAATTCATTATTTGAGAAATCATGGATTCATGAATCACTTCAAAACTAATTTTATAGTCCAAATCACCAGACAAATTACCCGTTTTATCAGCCCCTTGAACAAGGAGAGAATACATTCCTGATTTCTCAAAATAACGTGGATAGTTGATTTTAAATCGTTTATTCTGGGTATTAGCTGGAATCCATTCCATAACCAGATTTCCAGAAACATCCATAAATGGAATGCGTTTTTGAATTCCATCAGGATCAGTAAGGTAAATACCAAATAAGGATGTATCGGCATCTGAATCCATTATTAAATAGGGGTTTTCATCCTTCAATGAAATAACTATTTGTGTGGTTGGAGCAATGATATCCTCATTCATAATATGTCGCCCATTAAAGGTCACATCAAGCAAAGGATTGACATCTTCATCTATAACAGTGAATGGAATCTGCAACACATTGTTTATGTGCGTTAATTCGGGTTGATCCAAAATGGTTAGTCCTAAATCTGTATACGGATTTACTTCCATACAAAACCAATTGGCACCAACTAAACCAGTTGTATTAAAAGATATAGTATCATTCAATACAGAACCAACTAGTAAAGAGTCCTGGCGTGGATAAGATAGTGGGTGTTTCACTTGATTTTGATCAATTATGTAATAATACACCAATAAAGAATCCATGGAGGTATTACTGATATTTCGAACATCAATAGCAAATTTACCCACTTGACCTTCTTGTAGTGTATCATTTTGAGTTTGCCAAACATATCCATTTGTACCATCAATTGCAGCCTCAGGTCTTGGGGCATAAACAACCTGCCAATATTTTAATTGACTTGGTGTTAGATTTACCGTATCACTATATTTTGCCACCAATTTTATAAAAGGATAATTCGATGCATCAATGACATCACTCAAATTCAATAATGAATCACCAGATGTTAAAACAGTATCTATGGTAAATTGATAATTCCCATATGGATTATATACCTGAATTTCAACAGATGTAGAATCAGCAGAAGGTTGTTCCATTGAATCATGTTTCCAAAAAAGGGCATCCCAATGTTGAGAAGGGCCAATTAATGGGGTGGTTTCACGTCCAACAGACTCAAGACCAGATATTATCGTGTCCAAGTAAATATCCTCATTACCTTGAGTGAAAATTTCAACCACAAAACTTGGATCACCTTTTCTAGTTAAAAATATCATTGGTTTGTTTGGTCGACCTGGAACAATTTGCGTAGATCCCAAATTCTGAAAAGTGGTATATAAAGTTGGATCTATCACATTCCACCAATCATAACGAGTTGCGATAGGCGTATAGATCAAAATATAATCCCCATCAGGAACAACATTTTCAACAAAATTTTGGAAATTATTTATTTGCTGCAATGAATTTTGTCCAAAAGTGAAATACTTCATAGGCCTAGCAAAACAATTGCCATTATTATCATTGAGATTACCGAATCCATTCGTTGGATTTGCAACAGTTCCATTAGAATATGTGTAACGAGTGGCCCATGGTTGCAAGGTTGATTTATCGATAACAGCTACTTGAAAATTAGGATTGATATAATCACAAAAACTATAATCTTGTTGAACTCCATTCAGTGACCATTCATTATCATAATGCGCAGGGGCTTGATTGGTTGTTTTAGCCAAGCACGTTATCTGAGATTCATTGGGTTGAAAATTTCGTAATTGAGTTTGATTGTTCAAATTGACCCCATTAAACGAATTGTAGGTAAATTGATCATAATCAGCTTGTCCCCAACCCGATTTATTTTTTATGTATTGAAAAGAACGTTTTTTCCATTGGATGGTTTGTTCAACTAGCGCTACTCTCCAATAATACACGGAGCTATCGTTTAGAACTAATCCTGAAATTTGATTCGAGGAAACTAACTTCCACTCAGATGGATTTACAAATTTCAATCCACCTAACCCACTTTTCTCGCAGTAGCGTCTAAATGAACTGTTAAATTCAGGAACTGTATCAATCTCAAAACGATATGTATTAAATTGAGCTACAGGATCAATTGTGGATGCGTATAAAACGGTACTATCTGAAGGAACAACTCCAAAATCTATCGGAAGAATGGGTTCAATACCATCCACGTTGATAAAAAAGTTCTTAATCAATTGATTATTAAATAATTCATCGTATTGCTCAGCCACAACATTGGGGATATCCACTCGGATCATAAATTTATTCAATCCGATGCCAATAGCAGGTTGAAAAGGAATTTTAACAAGTATACTTTTTTCGTAGTCCAATCCAGTTACTGAAATGGCATATACTGAATCTAAAATAGCATTCGGAAAATCACGTACAATTTCGATAGTAAAGGTATCCGTTATTGACTTGCCTAAATTACGTAACGTGATGTTCACTTCGATTGAATCAGTTGCATAAGTGATTAAAGAAGGCCCAAAACTTACCCGCGAATCAGTTAATTCAATTTCGGGTTTGTTGTGATAATTCAGTCTCAACATCGGATCGCCATTCAATGTCATTTGACAAAACGTTGCCTCCGTTACTAACGCTGAAGAAGAAGTTAAGGTGGAATCAATCGTGTTTTTTATATGTTCAGCAATGGTTCCTCCATAATTATGTAAACTAAATTGTTTGTAAAAATTAGAGGAGTATATATTCAGCGAATTAGTAAATCCATAATTAATTGTACCAATATAAGCTATCACTCCTGCATTTGGTGTTAGCACAAAATTTTGAGAATTTGAGGATGCATTATGAAATATATTCCCATTGTAACAAGAGTTTGCCAATAAAACAGGGTATTTACCTTGATTATCCCAAAATTGAGGTTCATCAATATTTACATCAAAACCAGAACCTGATGTTGTGAAGTGTCCAAAGAAATTCATTAAAGTCACCCCATCTGAAATACGATCCTTTACAATCTCTAATTCAGTAGGTGAAATAGGATTGTTATTATCCTTTGCGACCAAAGTTGTATTTCCAGCAAAATAGTCCCCAGAAGCAGTGTTGGCCATGGCGTTCAGGAAATTCTGAAATTGATTCTGCTCTGATGTTGTAGTTCCACCAGCGAAATGTAAAATTTGTTTTTGCCAATCTTTTGTTTCTGTTGAATAAATAGATTGTTGATTTTGTTGACCCTCATATTCAACAACTTTATTTAAATATACCGTTAACTCATCTTCGGTTTGAACAGAAATCCTTCCTGTTGGAATCAGCGGTGTATATTTGTCCATCCCATCAAAATTAGAGGTGATGCACTGATCACAACTAGGCTGACCAAAAGACGGAATTAGATTATTGGAATAGGCAGCTGAATTTGTTCGTGACCCAGGCCCGATACTCGTTAATGAAGTGATATTTGCTTCGCGAATACCCTTTCCTACTAAAAATAAACCAACTGGTTTTTGAACAGAATTGGAATAAATTAAATGAGAAAACCTTCTTATACCATTGATATGCTTAGGTATTCCACCTCCAAATTGTTGATACAATTCATCTATTCCGGCTAATAAAACATTGTAAGATCCTCCAGCTGTAGAACTTCGATAGGAAGCATACTCAAATGTCTTATTTTTTAATTTACTTGGGTAAATAAACAATAAAGCCTTTTCGATATTTGGCAACGTTGCAAAATTTGTGAATATTCCCGTATTATTAACTGCTTTTACCGAAATTACTGAAATAATGGAATTTATATCTTGAATTACTACTGTTTGCTCACTATTAGTTACATCGTTGGGTATTAGGAATTGCCATTGACCGCCTACCTGAATTGCAGGAATTTTATGTATTGTTGAACCAATGGATAAAACAATTGGGTTGGTAACATTAATGTTGGATAGATTTAATCGCACTTTTGATGCCGAGGTTGAATTACGGATATTAAAAGTGGCATTAGCTGCATTTGAAAAATTCGGGATACGGGGATAATTGAAAGACCAAAAGTTTATTGATTGAAAATCTGTTGCCACACCTAAATCATT
>CAIUSK010000098.1 GCA_903901805.1 uncultured Flavobacteriales bacterium | reverse complement strand
GTTTCGATGCCCGGAATATTGACTTGTTCTATAAGTAATTTTCTTCCTTTCATATACTGAGGATTCAAATTGTCCTGATCGATAGGCATCAATTAGTTCATCAACTTTATCTTTCGTTAAAAACTCATGGTTTTTATGTCGGCATTGTAGCATGGGACCATACCCACAAGCGCCTAAACACTCCGCTGTTTTCAAGGTGAACATACCGTCTTGAGTGGTTTCACCAACCTTAATGTTCAATTTATTTTCAATGTGCGAAATAATATCATCACTTCCCACCAACATGCAAGGTCCTGTTCTACAAACTTCAAAAACATGCTTACCAACTGGATCTAAATGGAACATGGTATAAAATGTTGCCACTTCATACACTTCAATCGGTTGAATTTTTAATAATTCCGCCACATAATCCATTGTTTCGATACTCAGCCACCCAAATTCAATTTGAGCAAGGTGTAACACACGAATCAACGCACTTTTATGTTTTCCCTCAGGAACATGGGTCATTAATTCATTTACTTTTGCCAAAGATTCAGGACTTAATTCCCTTTTCTCCGCGTGTCGTTTGTTCCAATCAACGTGTAATTTCATAATCTATGCGTCTAATTCACCTGCAATTACGTTCATACTACTCAAAGTAAGTACTGCATCACTTATCGTCATTCCTTTAATCATTTCAGGATATGCTTGGTAATATATAAAACAAGGTCTTCTAAATTGTAAACGGTACGGGTTTCTTCCACCATCGCTAATTAGGTAATAACCCAACTCACCGTTTCCACCTTCCACGGCATGATAAACCTCACCAGCCGGAATGTGCGTTTCGCCCATAATAATCTTGAAATGATAGATTAACGCTTCCATTTGATTGTAGACCTCATTTTTTGGAGGTAGGATAAACTCTGGCAAATCAGCTTTATATGGGCCTTCCGGTAAATTTGAATAAGCTTGTTGAATGATTCTCATACTTTGGCGAATCTCTTCTTGACGCACCATAAAACGGTCGTAAGTATCACCATTAACTCCAACAGGAATGATAAAATCAAAATCTTCGTAGGAGGAATAGGGTTGAGCAACGCGCACATCATAGTCAACACCTGCTGCGCGAAGATTTGGACCTGTAAATGAATAGTTTAGCGCCCTTTCTGCTGAAATAGGTCCAGCACCTTTCGTACGATCCATAAAAATTCGATTCCGCTCGAGCATAGAATTGAATTCTTCAAAAGCAGGAGGGAAGGTTTTAAGGAAGGATTTTAATTTTGTATGAAATGTTTCATTAAAATCTCTTTCGAAACCACCAATTCTACCAATGTTCGTGGTTAATCGAGCGCCACAAATTTCTTCGTAAAGCTCATAAATTTTTTCACGTTCTGTAAAAGGGTAGAAAAAACTTGTTAATGCTCCAGCATCTACTCCAACAACTGAATCACAAATTAAATGATCAGCAATTCGCGCCAATTCCATAATAATTACACGCATGTATTGCACTCTTTTTGGAATTTCAGCTCCAATAAGTTTCTCTACAGTCATCTCCCATCCAATATTATTAATATGAGAGGATCAGTAATTTAACCGGTCAGTAATTGGTGAAATTTGATTGAAAGGTCTGCGTTCCGCTAATTTTTCAAATGCACGGTGAATATATCCAACGGTTTGTTCGGCAGAAATAATTTTTTCGCCATCCACTTGCAATACATTCTGAAAAATACCATGAGTTGAAGGATGGGTAGGCCCAAAATTTATGGTAGC
>CAIUSK010000097.1 GCA_903901805.1 uncultured Flavobacteriales bacterium | reverse complement strand
TGATTTCGATAGTTGACTTTTTAAAATGTTTATGTCTTTTGTGTCAATTAGTGGATGATTTACCGCACTAATGGGATCTTGCCAAACCAACTCTTCTTTTGGAACTTCAGGACCAAGGTACAAAGATCTTGGACCCATGTCGCGGTGGGTCAATTTGAACCAAGCACGAGCAAATGCATCTGCAAACTGATCGGGATTTTCGTAAAATCGTTTAGAAATTTTTTCGTAAGCTGGGTCAAAACGCAACGATAAATCAGTTGTAAGCATTGTAGGAACTTGTTTTTTATTTGCGTCAAATGCATCCGGAACAATAGCTTTGCCATTTTTCGCTGTCCATTGATTCGCTCCCGCTGGACTTTTGGTTAATTCCCATTCATTATTGAATAACAAACTAAAAAATCCATTGCCCCATTTGGTTGGAGTTGTTGTCCACGTTACTTCTAAACCGGAAGTAATCGCATCTTTTCCTTTTCCTGTACCATATGAGCTTTTCCAACCAAATCCTTGTTCTTCAATAGGGGCTGATTCTGGCTCTGCACCAACATGTGTTGCTGGACCTGCACCGTGCGTTTTTCCGAAAGTGTGACCACCAGCAATCAATGCTACGGTTTCCTCGTCGTTCATTCCCATACGGCCAAACGTTTCGCGAATGTCTTTCGCTGCCAAAAGTGGATCAGGATTTCCGTTGGGACCTTCAGGATTTACATAAATCAATCCCATTTGAACGGCAGCCAAAGGATTTTCTAATTTGCGCCCTTCTGAGTAGCGTTGATCATCCAACCATTTTTTCTCTTTTCCCCAATATACGTTTGATTCCGGTTCCCATACATCTTGACGTCCTCCGGCAAATCCAAACGTTTTGAATCCCATGTCTTCCAAAGCAACGTTACCAGTAAGAATCATCAAATCAGCCCATGATATTTTTTGACCATATTTTTGTTTAATGGGCCACAACAATCTTCTCGCCTTATCTAAATTCCCATTGTCTGGCCAGCTATTTAGTGGTGCAAAACGCTGTTGTCCAGCTCTGGATCCACCGCGTCCGTCGCCTGTACGGTAGGTTCCAGCGCTATGCCACGCCATACGAATGAAGAAAGGTCCATAATGTCCGAAATCTGCCGGCCACCATTCTTGAGATTCTGTCATTAGCGCACGAATGTCTTTTTTCAATGCAGCGTAATCTAAACTTTGAAATTCTTTCACGTAATCAAAGCCGTTTCCTAACGGATCAGATTTAGATGAATTTTGGCGTAAAACAGAAAGATTTAGTTGATTTGGCCACCAATCTCTGTTATTTGTGCCACTACTTGGTCCGTTCATAACTGAAAGTTGACCAGTTTGTATTTGAGTTTCTTTAGGTGCAGTTGAAGTACTTGATTGCTCTGCATTCGGTGTTCCTTTTTTAGCAGGAGCATCATGACCAAAAGGGCATTTTCCACCACTTTCGGAAGAAGGCTGAGCATTAAGCAAAACAGCTTGTCCCATGATTAAAGAAAAAAATAATTGTTTCATGCGAGTTGGTTTTGTTTTGTTTCAAAAGTAGGAGTTTTATAGGTTTGTAATTATCAATAAGATTTATAATTCAATAGATATTATCTATGCTATTAATTTCATACTAAATTCGATATTCCAAGTCATAAAAACTTATTAAAAATCCAAAATACCTTTCAATTTTCTTTGTAACTTGGGTCACCTAACAGGTTTCTTGGAAATGATATCTTTGCCATTCAAATTAGTATATCATTTAATAAAAATCTTTCTATGAAAACAATAACATTTTTATCCGCAGTTTTCTTAACATTTCTAATGTTGAGTTCATGTACGACAGATTCCGATGCATCATCAATTGCCATCGAACCAAAAACAATCAATGAAGAAGAGTTTAACAAATTAGCCAAAGATTCCAATACCGTAATTATTGATGTGCGAACACCTGGTGAGGTCTCTGAAGGGTATATATCAGGAGCAACTTTGTTTTTTGATTATAATGACGCCAATTTTGAATCAAACATAGAAAAATTGGATAAATCTAAAGGATATATTGTCTACTGCAGAAGCGGAGGAAGAAGTTCAAAAGCTGCTGAAATCCTAACGCAAAAGGGAATCAAAAAAGTATATAATTTGGATGGAGGAATTAGCAATTGGACCGGTGAATTGAAGCACTGAAATGGCAATAAATAAAGACTATTTGAATGGCGTATTAGTTTCCATTTTCTTGGGGATATCGGCCATATTGTTAGCTAATTTCACCCCTAGTTTTCTCAATAGTATATTATTGGCTATATTAATTGGAATTGGAATAAACAATGTTGTTGAAGTTCCTCAAAAGTTTCAATCTGGACTTTCATTTACAAGTGGCAAGATGCTGGAATTATCCATTATTTTTCTTGCATTTAGTATTGATTATAAAAGTATTGCTCAATTAGGTGTTAGAAGTTTTTTAGTGATTTTGATTACTGTATTTTTAGTTCTTCTCTCCATTTATTTTCTCGCTAAAAAGTTTAACTGTCCTAGTTCAACAGGCTGGCTAATTGGTTTTGGTACAGCAATTTGCGGTTCATCAGCTATCGCTGCCTTGGCGCCTTCAGTATCCAAAGAAAAAGAAGATGTTGCTGTTTCAATGTCGGTGGTAAATTTATTTGGTTCAATTGGAATGATTTTAATTCCCATAATATTGGTTAGGCTTCCATTTAGCTTAAATCAAGTTGGGATTTTGATTGGCGGTTCGTTACATTCGGTTGGAAATGTTGTCGGGGCAGGTTATGCCTTATCTGATGAAATCGGTGAATCAGCCATGACAATTAAATTAGCGCGCGTTGCTCTGTTGTCCCCAGCTTTGCTTTTTTTTAACTTTTTGGTGAATCGTAAGTCAATGAAGCACTGGACGGATTATGTGAAATTGCCGTGGTATCTCATTGGATTTTTTATCATTTCGATTTACAGTTCAATTTTTCCAATGTCTGAGGAATTAATTCAAACAAGCGAATTTTTAGGAAAATTGGTATTAACCATTGCCATGGCTGCAATTGGACTAAAAGTAAGTTTTAAAGCCTTGATTACAGGCGGTAAAAAAGGACTTTTATTTGGATTTGTAATTTTTGTTATCCAGTTAGTTTTGCTAACTGTTGGGGCTATACTAGTTGGATGAATGTCAGTTGTAAATGTAACCTATATCACAAATTAGAAAAAAGTTTGACTTTAACTTTGTGGGAGTTAACATTAAAAAAGAAGTAACAAGATGAAGGTAGAACAAATTTATACGGGTTGTATTGCTCATGCAGCATACTACCTCGAAAGTAATGGTGAAGTGGCTATTTTTGACCCATTGCGCGAAGTGCAACCATACATTGACAGAGCAAAAGCTGATGGGGCAAAAATAAAATACGTATTTGAAACTCATTTTCATGCTGATTTTGTTTCAGGACATTTGGATTTAGCAGCAAAAACGGGCGCGGTGATAGTATATGGTCCAACAGCAAAACCGGGATTTGATGCTTTGATAGCGAAGGATAATCAAGTGTTTCAAATTGGTGATTATCAAGTGAAGGTTATACATACACCGGGACACACCATGGAAAGTACAACCTATCTGCTTGTCGATGAAAAAGGCAAGGAGCATGGAATTATAACAGGTGATACGCTATTTATTGGTGATGTTGGACGACCAGACCTAGCTCAACATGTTGTTGAAGATTTAACCCAAGAAAAATTAGCAAGCCATTTGTTTGATTCATTACGCAATAAAATTATGCCCTTGTCTGATGATTTGATTGTTTATCCTAATCATGGAGCAGGTAGTGCATGCGGTAAAAAAATGAGCAAGGAAACCACCGATACGTTGGGCAATCAAAAAAGAACGAATTATGCTTTAAGAGCGGATATGACTCGTAAAGAATTTATTGATGAATTACTTACTGGACTTACTGCACCACCTGCTTATTTTCCAAAAAATGTTTTAATGAATATTAAAGGATATGATAGTTTAGATACGGTCATGGATCGAGGTAAGAAAGCGTTAAATCCAACCGAGTTTGAAGTAGTGGCCAATGAAACGGAAGTGTTGATTTTGGACACAAGGTCACCTGAGGTTTTTGCTCGTGGGTTTATTCCTAATTCAATTAATATTGGCTTAGACGGGAGTTTTGCTATGTGGGTGGGAGAAATGATTTCTGATATCAAACAAGAAATTTTATTAGTAACAGATTCAGGACGAGAAGAAGAAGCAATCATCCGTTTATCACGAGTTGGGTATGATCATACGATTGGTTACCTGAAAGATGGATTTGAATCATGGAAAAATGAAAACAAGGAAATTGATCAAGTTAGTAGGATTTCGGCTATTGATTTCGAGAAAAAACACGCTGAAAATCCAATCATCATTGATGTTCGCAAAAAAAGTGAATTTGATTCGGAACATATAGTAAATGCGATTAATTTACCATTGAATCAATTGAACCAACATTTTGCTGAAATACCATCCAACCAACCGTTTATATTGCATTGTGCTGGTGGCTATCGCAGTATGATTGCCGCTTCTATATTAAAATCACGTGGATATCATGATTTTGTTGATGTGGAGGGTGGAATGACTGAAATTCTTAAAACAGCCATACCAAAAACAGAATATGTTTGCCCTAGTACTTTCTTGTGAAAGAAATAAAATTTGAACTAGAAAAGACGATAGATTAATTATCGTCTTTTCGTATTTAAAAGAATTATGAAAGAAAGGTTATTTACTAATTGGCATGCCATGCGATTTTTGCGACTTGCCCTTGGAGCATTCGTGTTGTATGATGGATTTAAATCGCATGAATACCTATTTATGTTTTTTGGTGCCGGTTTTATGGGGATGTCACTTTTCAATTTAGGTTGTTGTGGTCCACAAGGATGTGGAATTTCGGAATCGAAGAAATCCGATGACTTACGGGATGATGAAATTGTTTTTGAAGAGGTTAACTAATTGATTATGGATAAAGATTTTTGGAACCAACGCTACCAAGAGGAGAATTTTGCGTACGGTAAAGCAGCAAATGATTTTTTACAAACAAACGAGTTTAAAACCGGATCAAAAATCCTTTGTCTAGCTGAAGGAGAAGGACGAAACGGAGTCTATTTGGCAAAAATGGGTCATCATGTTACTTGTATAGATTATTCTGAGTCTGGAATTCAAAAAATGCAGCGATTAGCCAACGAGAATAACGTTCAACTTGAAACTATTTGTGCTGATTTGGCGGAAGTCATACTCGAACCAAATACATGGGATGGAATTGTCTTAATTTTTGGTCATTTTCCCGAACAACTTAGAAAATATGTTCACAAGCAAATTTACTCGGCTCTAAAACCTGATGGAAAATTAGTCATGGAAGCCTATCATAAAAATCAATTAAACTTCAACACTGGAGGACCAATGACGGATAAATTATTGTACTCCAAAGAGGAATTGCTATCTGATT
>CAIUSK010000096.1 GCA_903901805.1 uncultured Flavobacteriales bacterium | reverse complement strand
TTTTCAAACCTATTTTAGCCAATGAAGAAGACCCTATGGGTTGGATGACTAGTAAAAATAGTTATTATCAGCAATTGAATGAAAATAGTCAATTGATTGTATTTAATCTATTTGGGCAAAACATCTATATCAAGGATTCGCTTCCTACCAGAAGTTGGAAAATCACAGAAAATAAGCGAACTATTTGTGGGTACGAATGTAGAAAAGCCATCTATCAAAAAAATGACTCAACGCGAATCTATGCTTGGTATTCTCCTGATATTGCTCCATCAGTAGGTCCGGAAGGGTTTGGTGGTTTACCGGGAACCATTTTGGGAGTAGCTACTGAAGATGGAGGAATAATTTATTTTGCAAAATCCGTTGACGTCATTCAAGCTAAAAAAGAAGATTTAGTGCTTGAAATAGGCAAGAATAAAACCCTAACACTCGCTGAATTAAAGAAGAAAATAGAAACTGAAATGAGTAATTCATCTTGGGGAAAGGGGATGAACTTTTTTGAAGATTTATTTAGGTGGTTGTAGTTCAATCTTTCTTTGTTAGTAGATTTATTTGTACTTTTGACATAATATTTAATAATCATTATGAAATTAGGTTGGGTAGAAATCGTTTTAATATTAGCAGTAGTTCTATTATTGTTTGGTGGTAAAAAAATTCCTGAACTCATGAAAGGTCTTGGCAAAGGTATTCGTGAATTTAAGGATGCTTCCAAAGGAGAAGATGCTTCGAACAAAGAAGTTCCATCGGAAGAAAAATAATATGTACACTTCAATTGCAGACATTCAGAAAGCATTGCTGTCTGGGACATCTTCTTTGGATATAACCCATTTTTTTTTAAATAAAATCGAATCAGCTAAACAACTAAATGCATTTTTAGAAGTTTTTACTGAATCTGCCATTCGCCAGGCTAAGCACGTCGATGAAAAAATCAAACTTGGGACACAAGGAAAATTAGCCGGTGTTGTTATTGCTATCAAGGATAACATTTGTTACGAAAACCATAAAGTTTCCGCAAGCTCTAAGATTTTAGATGGTTTTGAATCTCTATACACTGCAACCGCTCTTCAACGATTAATTGATGAAGATGCTGTAATAATCGGTCGACTTAATTGTGATGAATTTGCAATGGGTAGTTCCAATGAAAATAGTGCATTTGGCCCTGTATTAAATGCTCAAGACACATCCAAAGTTCCTGGTGGGTCTTCTGGAGGTTCTGCAGTGGCAGTTCAAGCTGGATTATGTATTGCTTCTCTTGGTTCAGATACTGGAGGGTCAATTCGTCAACCCGCATCCTTTACAGGCACATTTGGATTGAAACCTACCTATGGCGCTATAAGTCGATACGGATTAATTGCTTATGCCTCTTCTTTTGATCAAATTGGTGTTTTTTCTAACTCGATAGATGATACTGCAGTTCTTTTCAATCTTATGGCCGGGCCTGATGAATTTGATTCTACGTGCGTGCAACGGAAGAAAGAACTGACAACCATTGAAGCTCCAAAAAATAAATTAAAATTTGCTGTTTTTAATGAATACCTAAATGCCAATGGTATGGATAGTGAAGTAAAAGATTTTTTACTTTCAACTATTAAAAAACTGGAAGATGACGGACACACAATCGTTTATGAGTCGTTTCCGTATTTAGATGTTTTGGTACCCTTGTATTATGTGTTAACAACAGCTGAAGCTTCCTCAAATTTATCTCGATTTGATGGTGTTCACTACGGCTACCGCAGCCCTGATGCAATTGGAGTTGAACAAACATATGTGAAATCAAGATCTATTGGTTTCGGTAAAGAGGTAAAACGCAGAATTATGGCGGGAAGCTTTGTGTTATCGCATGGGTATTATGATGCTTATTATTCGAAGGCACAAAAAGTTCGTCAGTTAGTTAAGCAGAAAACAGATGAAATTCTGAGTAAATGTGATGTAATTTTGATGCCTACTACTCCAAGTGTTGCATTTGATTTATTATCCGTTAGTGATCCCGTGCAAATGTATTTACAAGATATTTTTACTGTTCATGCAAACATAAGTGGAAATCCAGCAATTTCCTTACCATTTGGAGAGCACTCATCCGGTCTTCCGTTTGGGATTCAGTTAATGTCTCAAAGAGAAGATGAACAAAAATTGTTAAACACTTCCAAGTTACTTGAAAAATTGTTAAAATAACGAACCTTTTGGCTCGGTTTTCGTAATTTCATACCTATTGAATGCGGTTAAATCTATAATCGCTTAAAATATTTTTTATGAAATTACAACATCTTCTGTTTTTCTTTTCGTTCGTATTTATTTCCCTTTCATTTGGTCAAACAAAGAAACATCTCATTAAGCCCGGTGATTCATTAGATAAAGTTGCTTTTGTCAATACTGTTGAACAAAGTCTAAAGTTGTACTTGGGCGAAATGGCTAAGAAATATTCTTCTACTGAATTAGCTGAAAAATTAAACTACGAATCTGCTACAATTCCTACTTTTAGTGATGAAGTGTATTGCGAGCGCTTGGAAGCATTGAATGATATGAGTCCATTTCATTTAGATTGCAACCCAATTACACTTTCCGTTTTAAAAAATTGGGGAGATAAAAAACGATCTTTCATTAAAATAGTAATGGGAAGATCTGGCCTATATTTTCCATTATATGAAGCAAAACTTGCGGAATATGGATTACCTATAGAACTCAAGTATTTATCGGTCATTGAGAGTGGTTTGAGGCCGCAAGTAAAATCAAAAGCTGGGGCATGTGGATTATGGCAGTTTATGTACGGAACGGGACAATATTACGGATTAAAAGAAAATTCGTACATCGATGAAAGAATGGATCCAGAGAAGGAAACCGATGCTGCATGTCGATTTCTAAAACAATTGTACGATATTTATGGGGACTGGAATTTAGCCCTAGCTGCTTATAACGCTGGTCCTGGAACGGTGAATAAGGCAATTAGAAGATCTGGAAATTTAAAAACGTATTGGGAAGTTAGACCATATTTACCAACCGAAACACAGGGATATGTACCTGCTTTTATTGCAGCTGCATACTATATGAATTATTACAACGAACATAATATTAAACCTGCCGAGGTAAAAACGAATTTCTATACGCTGGACACTATTTGTTTAACAAAAGCAGTTCATATGGCTACTGTTTCCAAATTAATGGATTGGAGTTTGGATGAAATTAAAGAAATCAATCCCATATATAAAACGGCATATATTCCAAAGGCAAATCCCGGGAGTTGTATGTATGGTCCATCTGATATTATTAGCAAATTAGCCGGCTTAGAAGATAGCTTATATGCACTTGAGGAATCCATTTATTTCCCAAAAAAACCAGATCCAATTCCTGTGGTTGATACAACGCTTCAGAAAACTGATTCAACTCTTGCCGTCATTAACACGATTAAACACAGTGTCAAAATGGGTGAAACAGTGAAGACCATTTCAGTAAAATACGCTGTAACAGTTGAAGAGTTAATGGCTTGGAATTCATTATCTACCGCCACGCTTTCTGTTGGTCAAGAATTAGTGATTCAACAAAAAAACACCCCGAAAGTCGCCCCTGTAACCCAAATCAAAACAAATACACCAAAAGTAACAACACCAGCACCAAAACAAACCAATCAAACGACCATTACGAATCCGCAACAAAACAAAAAACCAGTTGACACAAAAAAATATCATTTCGTAAAAAAGGGAGATACCTTTACACGAATTGCAGTAAATAATGGCTTATCAGTACAACAATTAAAAAATCTAAATCCAGGGGTTAATGCCGGTTCTATATACGTTGGGCAAAAAATAAGAATCAAATAACATGAAATATTCAATTTTACTTTTCATTGCTTGTTTGAGCACAATAAGCTGTGAATCTGTTTCCAAAAAATATGGCGCTCAGGGATTAATGGTGACAGGAAAAACAGGTGAAATATTAGTGGTTTGCGACAAAAGTTTATGGGATTCAGAAATTCATGCGCTTTTGGACTCAAATCTTACTCAATTTATAATGCCTTATTACCCGGATGTTGCGACATTTGAATTGATTCACCGTACTCCAGCAAAATTTACAGATGCCATCAAACGATATAGAAATACGTTGATATTAAGCATAGACGGAAATTACCGAGGAAAGCAAGTTCTGATAGAAAAAAAATATCACACCTGGGCTCACGATCAATTATTGATTGAAATAAAAGCAAAAGACTATAATCAACTCGTTGATTTTTGCAAAAATGGAATGCCTGGTATTCATGAATCTTTTGATTATTATGATTGGAAACGGATTTTAAATCAATACAAATCCAATAATAACGGAGTGATAACAACACCTATTGAAAAGAACTTTGGAATTTCATTGAAGCTTCCTGAGGGAACAAAAAATGTTTGGAAACGCGATAATTTCTATCGACTTGAGTTTCCTTCTGGTTCAAAACCCATTGAATTTTCAGGCACAGGAACTCAAGACCCAGGCACTATTTTTTCCGGACTTTTAATTTATCAATATGATTTTAAAGATTCAACACAATTCAACCTTGAACAATTGTTAAAGGATCGGGATACCATGCTGAGATACAATGTTCCACATCAAGTTGAAGGTATGTACATGGGGACTCAATATCAAAAAGAGATTTATCCAATTATTGAACGAACAAAAAATGCATCTAATAAGATTTCTGGATTTGACATGCGTGGAATGTTCCTCTTTCAACACCGTACGCTAAAAGGAACCGGTGGATCATTTTGGGCGTTTCATTTTATTCATCCTAAAAGAAAGAAGATTATCTGTATCAGCGGGTATGTAGATGCTCCTTCTACCACGAGTTGGACAAATTCATTGAGAGAAGTTCAAGCCGTTATAAGAAGTGTTGAATTGATTGATTAATCTATGACTCGAATATCAGCGGTTGTTATTACTTATAATGAAGAACGCAATATCAAACGTTGTATTGAATCCTTACTTCCTGTGATGGATGAAATAATTGTCATTGATTCTTTTTCAACAGATAGAACCAAAGATATTTGCTCCCTTTTTCCTGTAGTTTTTATTGAGAAATCTTGGGAAGGATATTCTAAAACCAAAAACTTTGGAAATTTAACGGCCTCAAACGATTATATCTTCTCAATTGACGCGGACGAAAGTTTATCAGAATCACTTCAAAATGAACTACTTGAATTAAAAAGAATAGATATTGAGGGAAATTATACCGTTAATCGTTTAACAAATTACTGCAACAATTGGATTTACCATAGCGGTTGGTTCCCCGATTGGAAAATACGTTTGTTTTCAAAAAAAAATAGCTCTTGGAATGACGCAATAGTACACGAAGAATTGATTCATAGCAACGATGTAAAAACCAATAAGCTAAAAGGACTTTTATTTCATTACTCCTATTTTTCAGCTCATCAACACAAAGAAAAAGCAGATAAATATTCATTACTTACAGCGGAGAAATATTTTGAACAAAATAAAAAAGTGTCATTTTTAAGTCCTTATCTAAGTGCTTTTGGAAGATTTTTTTCCATGTATTTTTTGAAGCGTGGATTTCTGGATGGTTACAGTGGCTTGATGATTGCCAAAATAAGTGCTCAATCAAACGTTGTAAAGTATAAAGAACTTCTGCGCTTGTATCGCGAAAAAGAAACAATGCATTAATTTGACTGAAACCTAAATGAATTGAAAGAAATTACTCCATCTCGCATTATCATTTCACGCACAGATAGTATCGGTGATGTTATACTCACATTTCCTTTTTGCCAATTACTAAAAAATCGATTCCCTGATGCTCAGCTGATTTATTTAGGAAGGAATTATACTCAAAGCATCATTGAATCGTTTACAATGATTGATGAATTTCTTAGTTGGGACGATATTAAAGATCTCCCAAAATTAGATCAGATAAAGAAGTTTAAATCAATAGGAGCTGACACAATTATACATGTATTTCCAAATAAAGAAATAGCTAAAATTGCAAAAAAAGCAAAAATCACCAATAGAATTGGAACATCACATCGATCTTTCCATCTACTAACATGCAATTATCGCGTTTCTTTTTCTAGGAAAAACTCAAGTCTTCATGAATCACAATTAAATTTTCAGTTATTAAAACCTTTTGGGTTAACTTCCATTCCAACCATGGAGGAAATTAATAACCAGATAATCCATTGGGAAATTAAGGAAGTATCGTTACCTTCATGTATAACTGAATTTATTGGCAATTCAACAAATACATTAATTCTTCATCCAAAATCACAGGGAAGTGCAAAAGAATGGCCCATTGAAAAGTATATTTCTCTTGCAAATTCACTCAGTAACAAAGATTGGAAAATTATTTTTACTGGTACAGAAAGTGAAGGCGAATTATTCCGTAACCTCTTACCCAAAAATAATAACATTCTAGATTCTACTGGGAAATTAAGTTTAAAGCAGCTAATGTATTTAATTTCAACCAGTAAAGCTTTAGTAGCATGTTCAACAGGTCCTTTGCATATTGCAGGGATATCAGGGATTCAAACAATTGGTATTTTTTCACCAAGAAAACCAATTCATCCCGGAAGATGGAAACCAATCGGTTTACAAGTGGAAACAGTAGTCTTTGAAGAAAAATGTCCGCTTTGTGAGAAAAACAACGATTGTAATTGTATTACAGAAATTTCAGCTGAAAAAATCGAACAGCTATTAAGGAAATAAAAAAGGCCCCTAACGGCACTCATGGTCGGAAGATTTTTTCTTCCGACTTTTTGTTTTTATACACATTAGTATGTTGATTTAATTACTTGATTATCAATTATATAGCTTGCTAACCTGCAACTATTTCCGTAACTTTATTACTGATAATCAATATGTTATGTCAGTTTTTAAAGATCATAAAGTTACAGCAAGTGAATTGCTAGATATTATTCCAGAAGAGTTATTGTGCAACTTATCCCAAATAACTAAAGTTGACCATTACACCAAGGTTCTTCATGGAAAGAAGTTGTTTTATTTATTGATGTATGGTATTCTTGAGAACGACCGACTTAGTCAACGTTCATTAGAAGATACCTTTAATGATCCTGTTTTTAAATTGCTTTTTGATCTAGACACAAATGAAAGTATTAGGAGAAGTTCTATTTCAGAGAGATTATCTGTTATAGATGCTGATTTTTTTAAATCGATTTATGAAGACACGTACAATCGTTTTTCAAAAGCATATTCTGTAACTGAGATAGAAAAACACAACCTAATCCGAGTTGATAGCACCATGGTTAGCGAAAGTGTTGGAAAGCTTTCGGAAGGTCTTGGTCATAAAACTGGTAAGAAAGCAGTTAAATACAGTATTTCTTTTGACGGGCTTTTACCATGTGATGTACAAGTGTTCACAGCCAGTAAGTATGGTAGTGAAGATATTGCTTTGCCCGAAGCGATTTTAAAACATGTTAAGAAAGAAGCTAACCATCAGAATATCTATGTTATTGATCGAGGTCTGCAATCAACAAGAAACATGAAAAATTTTAGCCAAGAAGGGATCACATTCATTTGCCGTGCAAAAGAGAACAGAAAATATGTAGAACTAGAATCTTTTCTTACAGAAAAGCACGGTGTTGATTTGGATGAATCAATACTGATAAAAGATAGCAGAGTCCAATTATATACAGGCATTGCCATAGAGAACAAACGTGGAAATATACATTTTAAAGAAACGCTGTTGAATAATCATTTTCGACTCATTGTAATCGAGAATAAGTTGGATAAGGATAAACAGTTTTGGTTTCTAACAAACAACTTTGAACTAACAGCCCATGAAATCGCAATGGCTTATAGGAAACGATGGGATATCGAAGTGTTCTTTCGTTTCATAAAACAGGAACTAAATGTAAGTCACTTGGTTTCATTAAACAAAAATGGAATGAAAGTCATGATATACATGAATTTGATTGTTGCAATGCTGATTTTAATCTATAAAAAAGAAAATAAATTAGGGTACAAAACTGCAAAAAGACGCTTTTCAATGGAAATAAGAAACCTCGCTATATCAATGATAGTAGTACATTGTGGTGGAGACCCTAAGCTATTTTTTAAAACATAAAAAATGGCCGGAATTTCTTCCGACCATGAGTGCCTCAAAGGGTCCTTTTTTTATTTATTGAACTTGGATAGTTTGTAAACAAAGTTAATATCGAGTTTTTGATGATAGTTACGCGGATGAGATTCAATTCATATCCAAAAACAAAACAACAAACCAAGAATAACTGATTGTCTATTTTATTTTTCAACTAACTTGTTCTTTATTCGTCCAATTTTAAATTAGACTTTTTTAAATCAATTTTTCCTTTTGGTTTGAGAAATTGATAATAAGTAAAATCTTGTTTAGTCTTAATTCCTGTTCCATATAAAATAGCTTCAGGGGTCTTAACTGTAACCTTAGACGTAGTATATATAAGGCTATCTTTTTGTCTCCAATCTAACCGCTCTGTTTCCAAAGATTGTTTTTTCTTGATGTTGTATAGTTTCACTGAGTCTTGCACGAACATCTCTCCTTTAGTGAAATTAATCTCCCCGTACAATGCAGTCAAAACAGAGACAATTTCTCCTTTGCTTGAATAGAAATTGACTTGTACCTTATCCTTAAGTTTAGTAATGGATTCTTGGTTTCGTTCGATTTCAGTTATTTTAGAAATAACCTCAATTTTAGCTTTCCCAGAATCTAAATAAATAACATCAAGATCTTGAATTACTTCGTTCGGTGTTTTCTCATTAAAGGTGACTTTCTCTATTTCATCTAAGTCATTAACACAGGATGAAAGACAAACTCCAACAAATAAAAGGGCTAATCGAAATCTATTTAACGGATACAGTAACACCCCAACAACTTAGTGATTGTGAACTCGGGTTTCCAGCATCAAATTTTTCGTCAGCTGTTGGCAATTGAGATCGGTAAGAACCAATTAATCCACCCACATTTGCTCCTGCACTTTGTGCTTGTTGCAATAAATTAACTGCGTGATAAAAATTACACTTTCTTTCGAATGTGGTAGATCCACAGCTGTTTGCTAATTGTCCAACGCATTGACCTGCAATTTTTAAACCATCACCACGGTATTTCCCAGAAAGACCCATGGCTGCATTGTAGGCTGATTTATAGTTGCCGCCGTTGAACATAGATAAAACTCGGTTATATTCTTGAGCAGCAATTTTCTCTTGTACTCGTGTAATCTCCGCTTCAATTTCCTTTTTCTCTGTTTCGTTTTTAGCCATTCCACGAGCTTCTTTGAATAAATTCATTGATTCAGTAGTATTTCCTTTCATGGTAAGCAATTTCGCTTTGGCAATAATTGATTTGTATGAACGATCAATTTTCAATAAAGTGTCAATTAAAATAACGTATTCATCCGAGCTAGTGCAAGATTTATCTTCTAATAAATTAATTAGGTTATTCACAGTAACCAATTTTTGGTCTTTATCTTGTGGTAATGCTTTCAAATAAATAGATATTTCAGGTAAAATGTCTTCACACGATTTAATTGCTAAATTCAATGTGTTCGTTATATAATTGGGTGTTTCCTCCTTAAGGGCTTTGTCAACACATAGTTTACTTAAAATGAAATATTCAGATATCATTCTTGCTTTCAATTCAGGTTGTTTATCTGCTGATGCGTTCAGATACATGTTGTATATGTTTAAATAATAGTTTTTTACAACCTCATCATCCAATTTAACAGTTGTGTCATTAAGAGCTTTTTTGAAGAAAATATCTGCTTTTTCCCTGTTAATAGTACTTCCTTTAAGGTAATTAGATGCGCGAATGTTGTTTTTTGCATCGTTGATTCCTTTAATATCCATGCGCTCCAACAAATTATTCAAGGAGTCGTAATAAATTTTAGCATTAGCTGTATCTCTCTTAATCAAATCATTCAAAACGCGTTGTACGAATCGGTAATTTTTTAAATCAAAATCAGCACATAATCTCTCTGCTTTCAAACGAAAATCAAGTTCTTTTTTATACTCGCTAATCGCTGCAGATGTATTACTGATCGAATCCATAGTCATGGCTGCTTTCTTTGCTCTTTGAGCATCAAATAATGGCTTCTTACCAGCTCCATTGGTTAAACAATCGGATGTTTGCGCATTTAAACCTAAAGCAGTGAATAAAATAACGCTAATTACTAATGATTTCATACTTGTTAATCTAATTTTCTTTTTCTAAACCATTTATCAAAAACCGAAGGTGACAAAATTACCCCAAAATTTACAGATGCATAATTCTCATTTAAAGAATTTTCAACATTTGTTTTATTTGAACCCAATGTCACCCCAAAATTAACGGATGAAAGTGACTGTTGAGCAAATATTGGGAGGCCAATTCCAAAGGTTATGCCAAAATGATTATTTTCTCTTTCTGAATCAATATATGTTGCTTTTTCTTGGAAAAAACCAGCTCGGTAATATATCCGTTCGTAGAATTTTGTAAGCGAATTGTTTTCGTAATAATTACGTTCTGGTATCCATTGAATTCCTATACCAAGTCGTTGATTGCTAGCAAGATTAGCCGATGTTGTTAGGGTGTCGAATGTTTCTGAGTAGTTTGAATAATTGGCGTTTGAAAGATTTCCTAGTATCTTAAATTCTGAATTTAATTTTCTATTATTTTTTACAAGATTTTTAAATTTTAAGGTGTATTCGAAACCAATTTGAGTCAGGCTGGGCATTTGAATGCTTCCATTCGCTGAATAGTAGGAAAGGGTATCATAGAATTTTTCATTGAAAACATTACTAGAATAGAACAACCCACTACTATATGTTGAATTGAACAGTTGCTTTGGTTCTATTGAAAAACCAATATTAACTTTAGAATTCTTGGAGAGGTTTTGTTGATACAATGCCCCAATTTGATAGTACAAAGAAGAAATCGTGAGTTGAGTTTTTTCCACTCCACCCTGGAGAGAATTACTTGTGATTAACCTACTTAATCGATCATTTGATAAATTACCAAATAAATAACCCATATTAACTCCAACGGACAATTTAGTTGTTTTAAAATTTAATAGTTTAAAGCTCATTCCTAAAAAGGCAATTTGTGTACTACCAATTCCTTTATAATCATATCGAATGGAATCGCTTCCTGTAAATATTTTATCGGTAAAATTATATCCTCTATACGAATAAGGCTTAAACCCAAAAGCTAATCCAATACGAGGATGCACCCGCATTCCAATGGCAAGGTGATTAATATTGCTAAACGCTGTTAATGAATTATTTCCATTTTCAGTAAAACGGGAAAAATTAGCATGTATACCCGTAGAGAGTAAGGTGTATCCAGATCCTAAATCTGCATAACTCGCTGGATTATTTAAATTAATAACACCGGAATCTAAAAATGCAACAGTAGAATTACCCAATGCTTGAAAGATTGGGTTTGTTTCAATTGATTTCTGACCCATTCCAAAATAGGATAATGGAGAAGTAGTTAATACCTGTGATTGCAAGAAATTTAAGCTCAAAAGGAATAAAATAAACACAAAAAGTTTATTCTGCTTGGAACTTATATAATTGATATAGACCTTCAATGGTTAAATTTGGTTCGGCAAAGATGTTACTTTTCTTGGGGAAATCAAAATAATTTAAGTCTCCACCGGTAAGAATAACTGTTAATTTTTCAAATTGTTGTTCGTATAAAGCAATCATTCCGTTTATTTCGCAAAAAATCCCGGTCATAACGCCATTCATTAAACTATCTTTTGTTGATTTGCCAATTAATCCAAATGTGAAATCGGGGGGTATTAAGGGTAATCTTGCCGTTCCGCTATGAAGTGATTGAAAACGAAGATTTATTCCTGGACTAATCGATCCGCCGCCATAAATTTTATGCTCATCAATAAAATCGAATTTGATACAGGTTCCTATGTCAATAACGAGTATTGGAGTATTGATTTCTTTTGACAAAGCACCGCAGACGTTGCAAGCTCTGTCCATTCCCCATGTTTCAGGTGTTTGGTAGTTACTTTTAAATGGTAAGGATACCGTTTTGTTTAATTCGAATAAAACTAGAGCATGGTTGTAAATTTCATCACGTATATTTTCATTACTAACTGATGATAGAATAACCGTTTTTCCTTTTGTCTTGGATTTTATAACATTTAATTCAAGTACAGAAATTCGTTCTACTGCGTCTATTTTTTCGTTCTTTATCGTTGCGATTTTTACAAAAGAATTTCCTGCGTC
>CAIUSK010000095.1 GCA_903901805.1 uncultured Flavobacteriales bacterium | reverse complement strand
GATTAACTGTGGGTATAGGTTAACAACAAATAACCGCATGGAATTGATGGCATTAATTGTTGGTTTGGAAAGTATTAAAACGAATCAATATCCAGTTCATGTTTTTTCAGATTCAAAATACGTTATTGACTCCATTTCCAAAGGTTGGGTTTTCAACTGGAAAACCAAAGGATTTAAAGGAAAGAAAAACCAAGATTTATGGGAGCGATATTTACTATTGCATTCTCAGTTTACCTTGGAATTTCATTGGGTAAAGGGTCATGCTGGGCATCCAGAAAATGAAAGATGCGATGTATTAGCTGTTGCTGCAGCGGAAAATGGCCCTTGGTCAAATGATGAAGGGTTTAGCAAAACTTGATCGCATAAAAAAACCAGCCGAAGCTGGTTTTAATTTTATTATACTTGTTTAGAAATTCCAAACATCATGTTCAAACGTACGAATAGTGTTTTTCACTTTATCAGACTCATACAAGGCATCAGTACCAAAACGGTAATCTTCTACTTTTCTGTCATACAAAGATGATTCTTTATAAACAACTGCATTGAATCTACGCGTCATAAACAAATGATCGAATGTGTTTCCACCAACGGTGCTTTTAGCATCATACGCGTAATAGTTTTTTAACACATCCCTAACTTGCGGGAAGTATACCCAAAACAAGATTTTTTCTTTAGATGATGTGCTATCAATAATTACAGGTGCCATTCCAATAATTCGAACATCCAATACCGACCGTTCTTTGTCAAAAAACCAATCTTCTTTCAACAAATATTTAACGATTTGATTCGGTTGGTAAAAATTCGGGATTTCTAATTTATAAGAAACTTGAGCTGGAAAACCTGCGGGATCTTTTTCCGCTTCATTGGCATCCGTTGTCTCAGATGTTGCATCAAATAGATCAGCTGTCATTCCAACTTTATCGACTATTGGTTTGCCTATCTTGTAGTAAACAGGAATTGCATTTCCTCCAACAACTAACGTTTTAGGTGAAGCTTGATCATCCGCTTTTACAGTACCAATCATGTTGTTAATATCAGTTTGGTATTTAGCATCATTTTGAGCAGATAAGGTATAATCCCTTTTTGCCGGATAAATAAATGCATCCCCACCAATCCTTTCATCGAAATTACCTTTTGATAGGTTTTTTTCAAGTCCATCAGCATAACCCATGATTTGACCATTAAGCATAGCATTCCTCAATACAAAGAAAAGACTATAACGACCTTGTGCAGTTTGCAGAACTTCGCCAGAAGTTGGTTTCATCGTTTCATGAGGATAATACAATGGATGATTAATTTTCTCACGTAAATCAATATAACTCCATGTTCTTTTTCCCCAGATGTAATCACTTTCCCTAACGTGTTCAACTGGAATAGCTCTTTTCTTAGCTAATACGTCCCTCTTTTCATAGACACCATCAATCACTCCAGAAGCTGGCTGACCATTAGGTATTATTACATTTGAAGGTCCTATACCGCCTTGTGAAAAGGTTGTAAAACCAACTAAACAAACAACTAATAAATTGAAAAGAGTTTTCATAATAATCAATATTAAATAGTAAACATTGAGGTAGCTAAACCAGGACTAGTACCAGTATAACGCACTTGAATTGCAATCTTCCCTGGAGGAGCTCCTTTCAAAATATTTAAATGCGCTCCAGAAATCGAACCTCCAGAACCCTCTAAACTTCCTTTAATTCCCGGAATAGTAATACTATAACTTAGGATTGAAAAACTACCTTTAGATGGTAAAAATGGAACGTTATCTCCATATCTACAAGCCAATGCACCAGCACCTTTATTAGCTCTTCCACCGTCTTCAACTCCACCCCAATACAAATTAGGTTTAGGCGCTTTTTTCACAGTGAATTTCTTTGAACCTAAACTCACAGAACTACCTTTGGAGTCAGTTCCAGATAAAGTTACCGTTACAATTGATCCAGCACTTCCAATAGCAGCTTTGTAAGGTGATGGAACACTCATACGAACGTTCTTATACATACCAGTTGCAGAAGCTTTCAATTCAATTGGAATACCTTCATAGAAAACCTGCATTTCAGGAGTTTCAATTGAGGCCTCTTTTTCTGAAGTTAACACTCCAACTTTCGTTTCCCATTTTTCCTCTTTTACAGCTCCAGAACGAGATTTAATCGCGATTGTACCTGAAAAAGTCATATCTGCAGAACCTGCCGTTGTTTTCATAACACCCATACCATTTGCAACGGTAAAACTTCCACCAGTTACAGTTGGTTGGTTATCTGAATCATAAGCACCCATTACAACACTAATTTCAATTGGATCTCCAGGAGATGCAACACTTGGTGTAGCTGTTGCTAAAGCAATTAATTTGTTGAAAGAGAACTCTGCGGTTACTACTTTGCTAGACAAATAACCAGCGGCAGTTGCACGAGCATTCAAAATCTCCAATTGCATAGCTGTTAAAGAAGCAAGCGCAGCAACAAGCGGTGAATGGTCAAAAGTTTTCCCTATCCAATGAACATTTTTAACCTCGTTAACTTCTTCAAAACGTTCTTCCTTGGTTAATTCCATGTACAATTGTTTCAAAACACCTCTGTCTTCTTTGTTACATTGCGTTTTATCTAACATTGCATTCACTTGTGCATCCAAATCTTTATTGTCCTTGTACTTGTTAATAGCGGTTGTTTTAACCACAAACTTTGGAGCACCTATTCCTTTTCCAGAAATTGAATCAATTTTATCATGATACGTTCCTAAAGTTTCCACAACACTAGCACGAAAACCATTATACATTTTCCACAATTTCATACCCGCTTTATCAGCAGCTGGATTATTGATTTCTTCACCAATAATTTCATGCATAGGAACATCATATTGATCTTTAGCTTGAACAGCCATCAAATTCAATCGTGCAGGACGAAGTTTATCAGTTGCAGAATATTTTTTCCATACAATTGTTTCCTTGTCTTGATTTTTCTCAGTATCAACAGCTTCTCCACTCTTTTTCATGAT
>CAIUSK010000094.1 GCA_903901805.1 uncultured Flavobacteriales bacterium | reverse complement strand
TTTAAAGAAGAATTATAGTTTAAGGATTGATTTTGCAGATCATTCGAGTGTTGCACTCGGTTAAAAACAGGGGGTTTACTGATACGTATGTTCCCCTCCCGACTATATTAAAAATTGTAAAATCTTGATTTTTAAGCAATTAACAAAATTTATTCTGACACTAAGTTGTCAGTTTAATTTTTACGTAATTCCCACTTTTTCTTGTAACTGGTAGTAAGATGTGTTTAATCGAAAAAATTACGATACCTATCTGCATGTATCTCGGCATCCAATTTGAGGTAGGAAAGAAAGTTTTTTTCTGTTGTATGGCCGGAAAACTTCATAATTACATGAGCTGGCATACCTTGTAGGAATTTTAAGGTGCAAAATGTTCTTCTACAGGTATGTGAAGAAATTAATTGCCATTTTGGTATGCTTTTTTCTTGAATTACCTCCCTTATTCGATACTCAACCTGTTGGTTTACAGTTATATTTGCTTTTTTCGCACAATTTCTTATCAGTTCATTAAAATTATGTAATCCATGGTGTGGCCAATTGGGGAATTCACCGTTATATAAATCAATTAACCGCTGTAACCTGCTCGATATGGGTATTATTAGCTTTTTATTTGTTGTATTTCTGGTTTTTTTGGGCCGCACTTCAATAAATCCTCCATGAATATTGGATGTGTGTAACTCGCTATAATCACTGAATCTCAAACCTGTTTCGCAACCAACAAGGAATAAATCCCTACAAATTTCCTGTTGGCCCGAAAGCTCTAGCTTTTCCAATCGGTTCAATTCTTCTGCTGTCAGATATACAGAATCTACCTCAATTCTTTCTGTTACCAGGTGTTTGAGAGAAAACGGCAAAATGATTTGTTCGGTGAAACACCAATTTAAAAACACTTTCAAGTTTTTGTATTGCTTCCCGATGGTGTTTATCGAAAGTCCTTTTTCTCCTTTGATATTCAGTGCATCAAAACGCAAATAGTGATCAAAGGAGCTTAAAAATTCACTTTTCCGCTCAAGATTACTTAAGGTTAACTCAATGTAGGTGTTGATTTCAACCTTTTTCAGGTGTTTACGCAAGGCTTTATCATAATCTCCCGCGTCTTTAATTTCTCGTTTCTTGGCCTCAACAAATTGATCAAAATAATTCCAGAAAGAGAGCAATTGACTAGGGCTTTTTCCAGTATCCATGCGCTGCAGCAAAAGTTGTTTGAAAGCAGCTTCACTTACTTTTTTATTCGATTCATGGAGTACTTTCTGAAGCGCATGCACAGTGCTTTCTAAGGTGTTGAAGTGCTGATTGTATTCTCGGTAATAAGGAATGTCAAATCGTTCATAAATGCGCTGTTTATTGAAATTCCAGTTTTTCACCAAACAACTAATACCTGTAGAAATACGAATTCGCTTCGAATCAAACGAATACAAAAGAATGACCAAGGTCTTTCCTTTTGTTTTTTTATCGCGAAGATTAAAACGAACGTCCGACATATTTCAACTATTTTACACCTATATTTTAAATAAAATTACAATATAAACACGTTCTAATACTAAGGGAAAAATCATTGCGTTGTCAAATCGTTGTCAATCGATTTTAAGAGCTAATTTGGACTATTTTTTTTGATTAACAATTACATAACATTTAATATTTTTATTTTTTAACTAAAGCCCTATTTTGTAGGATTTTAGCTTATTTACATTAACCGATCTATTTGGAGAAATGGAGAGTTCAGAAAGTAATCTAACGGAGAAAAATGTTGTCTAGTTGTCGGATGTGTGACCAATCCGGCAAATGAATTTAACGAGAATAAAACCAAAAGATGAAGATTTTTAACCCAACCAATCCTAAACCACAAAAGAACAACAACGGCCTTCCTGCCGGCCTCAGGCGGGGAATTTTAAGGTTTTCCAACCGCACTGAGTTTCGAAGTTAAATACAAATAGAGTGTCCTTTAGTAATAATTCGAAAAATGCAGTATTTATATAGATTGTTTCTTTCCAACTTTTCTCGAATCTCGTATTCCAGTTTTCTCAGTCGTTATCAGGTATTTGTAGGAGTAGTCTATACAAGAATCATTACAATTTAATCTTTCTGTTTTCAGAATCTTGTCGATTGTCCCAAAAAGATAAAATTTCAATTTTATTGCCCTGTATTTCATAAAACAGGAGATAGACTTTCATAGAAATCACACGAGTAACTTTGTTAGAGGTTAGTCTTCCGATTCGTTCAGTTTTTGAAAGCGTTTCTAACAAATCCTCTACTTCTTTTAAAATTTTTAAGCTATAAATTGAATTTCCATTTCTATGAACATAAAACTCAAGTACATGGGCAAATTGAAGTCTTGCAAGCGCTGACCAAATTATTTCTTTTTCAGCCATTCCTTCATTTCTGAAATCACTTCATCATTATTAAAGAATTGTCCTTTCTTTATTTCGGTTCTTCCTGTTTCAATAGCATTGTCCTGCTCAGGTGACAATTGATACAAAGCTTTTTCAGAAGAATCAAATATAGTTTGAAGAGCATTAAGAAAATTCAAATCTTGTGAATTCTTTATTCTCAAAATCAAGTCTTTTTTTAGTTGCGCCGTGATGTTCATATCGATTCTAATTGATTACTCAAAAATAAAAATTTATATCCAATTCACCAAAATCGCTAAAGAAAAATACCGGCCTTGAATTTTGAGGTTTTCCAACCGCACGGAGTTTCGTTGTTTTGGAGGAATCCGAAGGATCACCGATAAAAACAGAAACTCAGAAGG
>CAIUSK010000093.1 GCA_903901805.1 uncultured Flavobacteriales bacterium | reverse complement strand
GTCCAAGCGCCATTTTGGAAAATTAAATTATTTGCTGCTTTCCCAACTAATAAAATCTTTTCATTTTTAGTTAATGGTAACGTATTGTTTTCGTTTTTAAGAAGTGTAATTGATTCAGCTGCAGCATTTTTAGCCGCATTTTTAAATTCAGCTGAAGCAAATTTTATAAATAATTGCCAAGGCTCAAATTGTTTTTCATAAAGACCTAATTTGAGTTTAACGTAAATGATTCTAGATACAGCATCATCTAATCTTTTCATGGAAATTTTCTTTTCATCCACCGCTTCTTTAAAAAGTTTCAGATATTCTTCGTGTGGACCATTGTATGGAACCATGCTCATGTCTAGACCGGCATTAATAGCCATAATAATTGCCTCCTTTTGGTTACTCGCAACCTTGTGTACTGAATGCAGCATACGAATATCTTCCCAGTCAGAAACAGCAAATCCTTTGAATCCCCAATTTTCTTTCAGTGTTTTAGTTATTAGTTTTTTGTTCGCATGTCCCGGTATACCATTTACATCGCCGGAATTAATCATGACGGTTAGCGCTCCTGCATCAACAGCAGCTTTGAAAGAGGGTAAATACAATTCCTTCATTTGTCTTTCCGGAATCCATGACGGAGTTCTATCACGGCCAGAACGAGGTAAACTGTAGCCTACAAAGTGTTTCAGACAAGCTGCAACACGCGTAGATTCTGCCGGATTAGTTCCTTGGTAGCCTTTTACTAATTCAGTTCCCATTTCGGAGGCTAATTTTGGATCCTCACCCAATGTTTCAAAAAAGCGTGACCAAAGAGGTTGTCTTCCTAAATCTAACACAGGCGAAAAATTCCAAGGAACACCTGAAGCACGCGTTTCATAAGCGGTAATTTCACCCATTTTATTGGCCAAAGAAGGATTCCAAGTTGCCGCTAAACCAATTTCCTGTGGGAAAAGAGTGCCACCGACTACGTAATTTGCTCCATGTATGGCATCAACTCCATAAATAACAGGAGTTTTTGTTTTTCCTTGTCGAAATGGAGCATGAATTTGAGTGAGAATTTTGTTCCATGTTTCCCGATCTAAGGTGTGTGAACTAACGTTTAAGACAGACCCAATAGCTTGTTTTTCAATCAATAAGTTAAGTTTTTTTTCATCAATTTCGATGGGTAAAATGATAGCCCCTTTAGCATCCGTTTTTAAAATTGCATCTAGGGTGACCTGGCACGTTTGAGCGATTTTTTGTTCTACTGTTAGTTGATTTACCAGTTTTTTTGATCTATTAATTAATTCTTTATCAGTTATTTGAGAGAACGCCAAAGTGGATAAAGACAGTATAAAAAAGGTTGATAATATGTTCATTAGATATTGTAATTGGTACACTAAGATAAACATTTATATTAACTTCTTGTTTAAAAGATACATTAAAACCAAGCTGTTTAATTAAAGAATGAATTTCTTTGATTGTTGAATGTTTTTAATTAATATTGTACAACTTACAAAAACTAAATTAACTAGTTGAAAAGAATTTTAATTATAGTTCATTTAATACTATCGTTTACTTCGATGGCTCAAGATCCTTTGGTTCGAGTTGAAAGAATTAATTCTCAATGGGAGCTGTTAGTTGATGGGAACCCATATTACATTAAAGGTGGGGGCGGTACGGTAAAAATGCAAGAATTAAAAGCGGCAGGTGGTAATACCATTCGAACCTGGGGATTGGAAAATGCACAAGCTATTTTGGATGAAGCTCAATCTTTAGGTCTCAAGGTTATGTTGGGAATGTGGGTGCAACATGAGCGCCACGGATTTGATTACAACGATTCCGATAAAATTGCCAATCAATTAGAGAATTTTAGAGTTGCTGTTCGAAAATACAAAAACCATCCGGCATTATTGATGTGGGGCGTTGGTAATGAATATGAATTGGAATATTCCAATACTAAAGTATGGGCGGCAGTAAATGACATTGCGAAAATGGTTCACGAAGAGGACAAAAATCACCCAACAGCAACAGTAACAGCTGGTGTTACTCCTGAAAAGTTGAAATTTATAATGGATGTAATGACAGACGTTGACATTTACGGAATCAATACGTATGGTGATATTGAAAATGTAAAGAAAATTTTGTCTGATGGAAATTTTCAAGGTCCTTACATGATAACTGAATGGGGGCCAAATGGTCATTGGGAGTCACCAAAAACAAAATGGAATTCAAGTGTTGAGCAAACATCCACAGAGAAAGCAGCAGTTTATTTAAGCAGATACCAACGCTGTATTTCTGCTGAACGAAAGCAATGTATCGGTTCTTTTGCGTTTTTATGGGGACAGAAACAAGAATATACAAATACTTGGTACGGATTATTTGCTGAAAATGGCCAACCAACAGAACCAATTGACCAGTTGGAATTTTGTTGGTCTGGAAAATATCCGATTAACCGCAGTCCATCGGTTGATTCCATGTATTTTAATCAATCAACACCTCCACAGAATATTATTTGTTCTGCCGACAAAAAATATCCATTTTCAGTGTTTGCTCATGATTTAAATGGGGATAAATTAACCATAAAATGGGAGTTATTTCCAGAAAGCACGGACTTAAAATCGGGTGGGGATGCAGAATCAAAACCTACACCTCTGGTCGGAAAAATTAAACGAAAAGATGCAACTAGTATCTTTCTACAAGCCCCAAAATTAGAAGGTAGGTATCGCTTGTTTGTTTCTGTAAGTGATGGCGAAAAAATAGCTTATTCGAATTTACCATTTTACGTTCAACTTGATACCACTCAAAATTCCAATAAGGTCACCTTTAAAAAACAAACGTTACATTCATTTGATGAAAAATAGTCACCTATTAATTGCATTAATGATTGCGTTTTTAAATCAAAACGTTACTGGACAGTTGCGTTCAGATACTTCTGAGTTTTCACCCTTAAATTCGGGATTATTTCCAAAAAAAATCAGTTCAGCACTGGACAACATTAGTATATCTGGTTATTATCGTTTTTTAGGAGCCTATTCACAAATGAGTAATCCGTACCCGGAATTTGAGTCTATTAAGCGTAAGGTTTTTTTAGGCGATGACAGTAATATTCCGCAATTGATGTTGACTATTGGTGGGAAACCCTCAAAAACCACTTCATTTTCAACAGATTTATATCTGTGGACTCCGCTTACAGGAAGCACTACGGATTATGCTAAAGGGTTAAATCTTGGAATTAATTTAACGGGTTCGCATTCAACAAAATACGGATTATTTAATGTTAAAATGGGAGGAATTCATTGGTATACCTTGAGTCCGTTTACTTTTTCTTCGAATACTGCCTATAACCGATTCAGTATTTTTGAACGGAACCCGTGGGATCCAAATACGAATGAGCCCTTCGACCGATACAAGACATTCTATAACAATGGAGCGCTCACACAAGATGTGCGATGGGGTCAGCAAGCTTTTCAAGGATTCATATTGGATGGAGCACGCTTGCCGCAAGGGTTTTCATTTGCTTTTATGCATGGTAAATCACAATTTAATGGTGGTTCCTTGCCAAGACCAAATTTGATGACCGCAGGAAAAATAAAAAAAGATTTCAAAGATAATTTCCTGAGCCTCAATGCTATTTCAAGTCAAACTTTTACAGATAGCCTGGCTAGGCTGGCGATTGGATTTAACCTGATTACAACCGAATATAAATTGAAATGGAAAGAACTTACTTTAATGGGTGAAATTGGATTAGGCAATTATTACAGTCCGACTGCTTCCAATAAATGGGGAGAAGCTATCGATCTCAAGTTTCAATTCTCCAAAAAATGGACTTATTTTCCGCTGGAAGTACGATTTTTTCAAGTAAGTCCGAACGTTATTAATAATAATGGAACGTTTTGGAATTCATCCATTCAAGAATTCAACACCAATTTTGCTGCAACAGGGAGTCAGACTCCTTTAATTCCATTTGCTAGTTCTCTTGTTAATATTGGTCAACTGACAAATAATCGTAGGGGTTTAATTCTTAATACTGATTTGAATTACAAAAAGAACAAATTAACATTAGGGTATAGCGCTGCTTCCGAAATTAGTGGTATTTCTAATAGAATTACCTACGGACATCCTGCCAATAATTTAGCCCTCTCTCGTTTTTGGCGGTGGGCTTTCCCTGCTAATGTTGGTCCGTATGGAAATTTAAATAAAATTTACCGCGGAGTATATGAAACAGTATCAATTACGGACTCCATAACAGCCAAAGGGTTTAACACGCTTGAAGTAAGTTTTAAGACAGAAACAAAGTTGTTCGGTAGAGATTTATTAATTTTCTATTTGGGAAGTTTTCATAGTGTGCAGCAACGATTTTCAGCGTTACCCATTTACTCATCAAAAGCCTATTTGCAAAGCTACAACAATCAAGCGGAGTTTTATTATAAGCTCAACAAGCATGTGATTTTTTCTAATTATTTTGGATTTGATCGTATTCTTGCCAATAACAAAACTGAGTTAGATCAAGTAAGTCTCAAACCAAAAAATCAAATAGGATGGAGTTATTCCATAGGGTTGGATTTACAGTTGGCTAAAAATACTGGTTTATACCTCCGTCATCGATGGATGAAATATCAAGATTTAAACTTCTCATTGGATCATTATCAAGGAACTGAAACCACTGTCGAACTAAAAATATTTTTTTAACTGAAGGTAATTATTGGATTAATTTTTCTATTGACTCTATTGGATTCTTTTTCGCAAGAGGGTAAAAAAGTGCAGTTTATTGGTGGGGCTCGATCGCTAATTTCTCAAACAAGTTTTTCTTCGGATGATACTGACACAGTTACACCAAGAAAATCAACGGGTGGATATGCTTTAATCGATTTAGGTATAAAAATTAATCCAAATTCCAATACGGAAATTTTAGGGATGATGCGAATTAAAAATGATTTTGGGGGTTTTTGGGGTGGCGGAGTCACTTTTGATGTTCGTCAAATTCAAGTGAAAGGAGTCGCGGGAAATGTAGTTCGATATCAAATTGGTAATATTGATTATAAGCTTTCACCGTATACCTTTTACAACCACAACCCGGATTTATTGGTTTCCTCCTTTTCTACAAATAGAATCAAAGAGGATGTTTTGAATTATGAGTCGTTCTACAAAAACAACAACACATGGCGGCAACAGGGTGCTGCAGCAGACTTTGCATTAAAATTCCCGAAAGGAATCCAGGAAATGAAGTTTAATGGGTTTATTACACGCTTGAATCCAACAAATTTCACCAACATTCTTGAACGTTTCTTTGGAGGCGGCAATGTTGTTGTAAATCAAAGTAAATACCTTACGCTGGGTGTAAATCACGTTAGCACCTTCGATTTGAAACAAACCGCACTTACAGACAATGCCTATCGAAATAACGTTACATCGCTCACCTATGATGCCTCCTGGACAAATGACAAAATAAAAATTGGAATTGATGGGGAATCCGGTTTTTCATCGAGTTACTCAACCCAAAACATGGAAGGTAAATTATCGGATTATTTTGTTCATGTGAAAGGAACTGCCCAATTAAAAAAATTAGGTCTCAATGTTAAATTAGGGTATATGGATAATGGTCCTGACTTTAGAAGTTTTGGGGCACAATCCAAACGTATGGATTTTAATCAAGTAAATGGTTTTTATGAACGATATACCAATGCACAAATAATAAGACCTTTGTCCTACTATGATTTATACAATGATCCTAGCTTGTATTCAGCGGGGATTTCTACTCGAATTATGGCAATAAATCCTGCAATAAATAATGTGTTACCCTACGGCGTTGCAACTTTCAATAGACGTGGGATTTATATGGGTAGTTCTTTTTCAGATAAAAAGAAAATTGTTTCTATTGATGCTACGTATTATCGCCTTCAAGAAATTCGTGGTCAGGGTACATTTCAACTGCGCACATTTCACTATTTGAATACAACCCTAAAAATTGATTTCTCCAATTGGCGGAAATGGAAGAAAAAACAAGTGTTTCAGCTTGGATTGGCTTATCAGAAAACCAACAGAAAAAGTGAGTTTGATTTTGAAACAATCCGTTTGAATTCCCTTACTGCCAACGCTGGATTTGAATTTGAAATAGTAGAGAATTTATCGGTGTTTGGAAATGCATTCCTTTTTCAAAGTAGTGGAAACGAAACTGAGGCGGTCCGCAATGCCAGTGGGGAAATAGTTAATTTCAATCAAATGACCATTGACGGAATCGAAAATAGTTTTTCTGGAGGAATTAAATTCTCTTTTACAAAGGATGTATATTTAGCCGCATTTTATGAATCAAACTCTAATTCATATAACTTAGCAGCTCCATACAGACTCAATCAACTGATGATTTATTATATAATGAAATTTTAAGAACCTATGAAAAAAATAAGTCTAATCATACTCGTTTTAATTTCTATTGTTGCATGTCGTAAAAAGGAACATGACAAAATAGATGGCCCTTCTTTGCAAGATTTAAACGGTCAATTTACCATAATTAACACCCTTCAAGCTAGCCAAGATTCTGTAGACTTTTCTGTAGGAGAAACGGTTTTTTTTACCGCTAGTTTATCCAAAAACACTTCTTGGCAATTACGGATTTCCGGCTTAAGTAGTGGGGCAGAAAAAATCATTACTGGCTTAAGCAGCTCACTTGATGCATCCTCTGCTTTGTGGGATGGAAGCACGTCGAATTTACCCATCTTTCGTGCAGAGCAATGCAAAGTTGAGTTAACATTTGCAGGAGAATCCGACACGCTTGTAGTATATGTAAAAGTACTTCAGCCTAAAACAAATTCTGGATTTATCGTAGCAGATTTTGAAAATGGATTTAATTCAGGATGGGGGTCATTTACTCAATCTGGGGCAAATATGGATTTTCAAATAAAAACAGATACATCAGCTGCTGAAGGAAATGATTACCTCAATATGGCGGGGACAGTAAATTGGGATTGGTTAATTGGTTTGGTGAACTTCAAAGCTAGTGCTTATGGCGCATCTACTCTCCCTCTTCCCTCTAATCCAAATGCTGTTTATTTTAATGTGATGATATACGGCGAACCAGGCCTGATAAATAGTATAGTTTTATTCCAATTTCAAGAAGATGATAATGGCGATGGATTATTTACTAGTACAAGTGAAGATATGTATTCTATTGAAATTCCTGTAAATTGGGTGGGTTGGAAGCTTATTTCCGTAAAGTACAGCGATTTACTTTGTTTGGTAAATGGAGCTGCTTCAACACCATCAGGAAATGGCACACATAATTCAGATAAAATTCAACAAATCAACATGCTTCATTTAGCTAATCCATCGTCTGGTTTTGCTAAAGCAAAATTGGATTACATAATCTTCACAGAAAACGGTCCTTTGAACCCATAAAACATGAAGAAATTTTTCATAATTATTTTCTGTACTTCTTCAATTTCTTGGTCGCAAGAAGATTTGAAAAATTTAGAGGGTGTGGATATTATCGGAAATAGATTCGGATTTAAAAAAGTCGGGCTGTATGATGAAGAAGTTGCGGATAAATTTACCATACGTGGTTTCAGTCAAATGGAAATTTTCACAAATGAATTAAGCGATGATTTTTGGACTGCAAAAAACACAACTTGTTTATTGGCTAATCATAGAAAAGATGATTTGGATACATACTTGCAATTGAAGTGGAATAAAGATCAAGATGGATGTGATTGGGTTGGTATGGGCTTTGGATGGGATTCATGGACAGCTAAAGATATTGCCTACATTCAAGACACGATTGCTCTTGAATTAGAAGTACGTTCTACAGGAAAGTCATTTACCAATCTTCCATGGGCCTTTGGTATTGAGGACTACTCTGGTAGACAAGCGTGGTTGGGATATTCAAAGTCATTTTTAATTGGCAAGGAAATTACCCAAAAATGGACGAAGGTTCAAATACCCTTTTCATTGTTTCCGTGTGAAGACAATCAATTGGATTTAACGAGTGTTAAGCAGTTAATTATTCAGTTTTTTGGAGAAGGCTCCATTGAAGTAAATTCGATTAAAATTATTCCTTTTTCAGGTAAATTGAAGTTAGACATCCACGCAACACCTATTTCAAATAGTCCATCCATCGATGGTGATTTAACCGATTGGAACACTTCGTTTACTTCACTATCAGAAGATCATTCATTTGCTGTGCGCTATAATCTAGATACTTTGTTTTTTGCATTTTCTGTTATGGATGATACACCAATGCAAAATTCACAGAAGGAAAGGAATAGTTGGAATGGTGATGCTATTGAACTTGCTTTTTCTACTAATCCTACTGCCAATGAAAAAAGAAAGTTCTTTCTACTGAGTGATCAGCATATTGGAATTGTTAGCGGCTCTAATATTCCTGTATGGAGCTATACTGCAAGTTCTGAGATGCCGACAATTATGAAAAGTTTCAAGCAGAACGAACGAGGTTATACTGTGGAAATTGCCGTGCCTTACTATGCCCTTTATAATCAACAATTACAAGCAGGAACACAATTAGGATTTGAGGTAGCCATTGACTTAGGAACGAATGAGAAACGTGAAAGCCAAGCACGTTGGAATAGTTCCTACGAAGAAGGATTTAACTTATCTCCAGCGAAATGGGGAAAATTAATATTGGATAAGTAAGTCGTAAGAAGCTTATTCTTTTATTAATCGTTTTGTGACAGTGTTACCTGTGGTTGTTTCAGCATAAATGATATAAACACCATTCGGTAATTGTGAAAAGTCAACAACATTCGATTCCATTGAAAACTCTTGAAAAGCAATTTTTCCGTCCATTGTTTGAACTTGTATAGAAGTTAAACTCTCCCCTTCAAAGCTTACTAAACCTGTTGTTGGATTAGGGATAATTAAAAAACCATTACCACTCACATCATTTACACTAAGTTCAGATTGATCCTTGTAAACACGAACATAATCAACATACATACTTGCAGGAAATAATGTGTTTTGATTCGGTCCGCCCGGCCAGTTTCCGCCAACTGCAATATTCAACAATAAGAAAAATGGCTTAACAAATTCTTCTTTATTGAGACTACCATTAAAAATAGCTTGTTCATGATATACAACATTATCAACTAACCATGTAATTTTAGTAGAATCCCAAATCACTGCATATTGATGATATTGAGTAGGGTCGCAATTAAACTGTCCTCCTCTGTATCTATGACCAAGGCTATCGAAATGCATAGTTCCATATATTTTCGATTCTGAATTAATGTGCTCCATAATATCAATTTCACCACAAGTAGGCCAAATTTGACTATCAATATTTGCACCTAACATCCAGAAAGCTGGCCATAATCCAGGGCCCATTGGGAGTTTGATTCTTGCTTCAATTCTTCCGTATTTAAAAGCGAAAAGGTCTTTCGTTATAACGCGCGCGGAAGTATATTGACTTGTACCAAAATTTTGATCCAATGCTGTTATTACTAGATTTCCATTCGTT
>CAIUSK010000092.1 GCA_903901805.1 uncultured Flavobacteriales bacterium | reverse complement strand
TCATTCCCGTGATGAATATACCTATGACCTAATGCAAGTCATTTTGTTACAGCTTCGCTCAATATAAATAAAAAAAGGCGTCCCAATGGAACGCCTTCAAACTATAAAACTAAATGGTATTAAGCCATAATATTCATTCCATCCAACACGTCCATCACACCTTTTACTGCTTCAGCGGATTCGTTTAACAACGCTTTTTCATCATCATTCAAATCTAGTTCAATGATGCGCTCGATTCCATTTTTACCAAGCACAACCGGTACACCTAAGTAGATGTCTTTCAGGCCATATTCACCTTGTAACCAAGCGCAAACTGGGAAAATTCGTTTTTGATCACGGATAACAGCCTCTACCATTTGAGCAGCTGCCGCTCCTGGTGCATACCATGCAGATGTACCCAATAATTTAACCATTTCACCTCCACCAAATTTGGCTCTTTCGATAATGGCATCCAATTTATCTTTTTCAATCAATTCAGTAACCGGAATTCCCGCTACAGTTGTATAACGAGGAAGTGGAACCATTGTATCTCCATGTCCGCCCATCAATACTGCTTGAATATCTTTTGGAGAAACATTTAATTCAGTTGCCAAAAATGCGCGGTATCTTGCTGTATCCAATACACCCGCCATACCAAATACTTTTTTAGAATCCACTTTTGCTGTTAAATACGAGCAATAAGTCATTACATCCAATGGATTGGAAACAATGATTAAAATGGCATCCGGAGAGTGTTTAATTACGTTTTCCGTAACGGTCTTAACGATACCTGCGTTGGTCGCGATAAGGTCGTCACGAGACATTCCCGGTTTTCTTGGTAAACCAGAAGTAATAACCACAACATCAGAATTTGCTGTTTTTGAATAATCATTGGTAGATCCAATTGTTCTTGAATCATACATATTGATAGGTGACGTTTGCCAAATATCCAACGCTTTCCCTTCTGCAAATCCTTCTTTGATGTCTAATAAGACAATTTCATTCGCAATTTCGCGATGAGCCAAAACATCAGCACATGTTGCACCAACATTTCCCGCTCCAACTACCGTTACTTTCATTGTGGTTTAAGTTTTAAGTTTAATATTAAAATTTGATGTTACGAATTTACTACTTTTCAGAAAATATCGCTTATTTTGACCTAAAAATATAAATACCAGGCAACCACTTCTAATCAACTGCGTCAAACAACCGATAACTTGGATAAAATTGAGGAACTTAGACATATCGTAGATGGATGTATCAGAAATGATCGTCGCGCACAAGAACAACTGTTCAAAATGTACTACGGAAAAATGTTAGCAGTTTGCAAACGATACATGAGTGATCATGATTCGGCTCAAGAAGTACTTCAAGAAGGATTTATAAAGGTCTTTGACAAAATTGGAATATTTGATTTTAAAGGTTCGTTGGAAGGTTGGGTGCGCCGTGTAATTGCCAATACAGCAATTGATGCCATCCGAAAAGCAAAACGAAATCCTTTTTTATCTGATAACGATGTTCATTTCAAGCAAGAAGCTTTTGATGATATGATTGATAACGAAGAATGGGAGCTTACTGAATTAAAAGCGGAAGCAGCTGTGGTAGCCATTCAGCAATTATCACCAGCTTATCGCACCGTTTTTAACTTGTATGTAATTGAAAATTATTCACACAAAGAAATTGCTGAATTACTCGGTATAAACGAAGGGACATCAAAATCTAATTTAGCCAAAGCAAAAATGAATTTGCAAAAATTATTGAGAAAAAAATACAGTTCACACTTTTGATATGAAAGATAAAATGGAACATAAAATTCAAGACCTGCTACAAAATCAGGAGTTGCCTTATAATTCGGCAGCTTGGGACAACATGAAGCAAGCCTTAGACGCAAAAATGCCTGTAAACCAACCAACTAATTGGTATAAATGGTTCTTGGGTGGCGCTGCCATTACTGTAATTGCGGTAAGCACGTATTTTTTCATTCAGAAAGATTCCTCAAACTCAACACAAAGTACTTCTTCACCCAAAATTGAAAAACAAATTCAACCTGCTAATCAAGAAAAAGTAAGCACAACTCAAAACACTTCGGAAAAAAGTAATTTGAGTCCAGTTACTTCTAAATCAACTGAAAAAACTGATTTAAGCCAAACAGACAATAAGCTAACGGCATCAACAAATGATGATGTTACCAAAATGACATCAATATTGGAGCAAAGTATTTTAGTTGAAGAAGTTGTTATGGATCAAACGGATTTAGAGCCAATTTCAAGTAAAAAAGAGATATCCGAGATAATTTCAACCAATCAAAAAGAAGAATTAACAACCAATTCTACGTTAATTACTGCTGTAAACATGTGTTTGGGTGAGCGTCAACTTCTTGAAAATAAGAATGGCTTTGCCGTTTCTGTTTTTAAACAAAACTCAAACCAATTGATTGCAACAATTGAAGCTAATAAATCAATGTCTTTTGAAGCTAAGGAGCAAGGCACCTATTTATTAGTGGAAAAGAACAAGCCAGTTATTGAAGGTGTAAATTCTTTTGAAGTTAAAAACAGTCCAAAACCTACCTTGGAAATTGAAAATGAAATCCGTTATGAAAAAGGGGTTCCTACCCTGAAAGCGAGTACCGACGCAACAAATTCAGTGCAATGGTCGATTAACAATTTGGAATTGAATTCAACTAAAAGCGAACTAGATTTCAATCCATTTAAAGCGGGTACTTACTCTGTCTCTGTAAAAACATTAACAGAAGGTTGTATCGTTTCCCAAACTTCAAAAGTGAATATCGATGAAGATTATAATTTGCTTGCGGTAAATGCGTTCAATCCAAACTCTTTTGAGCCGCGCAATCAAACTTTCATTCCATTTGCCTTAACACAGCGAGATGTAAAATTCACGCTATTAATTTTAGATCCGAAAGATGGTGGTGTAATGTATCAAACTGAAGACGCATCACAACCTTGGAATGGCATTGACAAAAGAACTGGACAGCTTGCACCTTCTAATCAAGCTTACATTTGGAAAGTGCGCATCGCCAATCCATTACCAGGTGAATCAACAGAATATAAAGGAACAATTACCAAACTGTAGGTGTTCAAACTATAAACAAGAATGCCCGTTTCCTTCGATTCGGGCTTTTTTATTTCACCTTGTAAACCGCATAAATTGAATATCTTTGCACCATGCGTATTGATATTTTAACGGTTTTACCTCAATTACTGGAAAGTCCATTTTCAGCTTCTATTATGCAACGAGCTCAAGACAAAGGTCATGTAGAAATTCATGTGCATAACATTCGAGATTATTCAACGGACAAGCATAAAAATGTAGACGATTATCAATATGGCGGAGGCGCCGGTATGGTACTTTCTATTGAGCCTATTGCTGCAGTGATTGAAAAACTGAAAAGTGAACGTTCCTACGATGATATCATTTACATGACACCTGACGGTAAAGTGTTGGAGCAAAGCGATTGCAACACCTTGTCCTTATCCAAAAACTTGATGATTCTTTGTGGACATTACAAAGGAGTAGACGAGCGCATTCGTAAACATTATATCACCAAAGAAATTTCAATTGGCTCTTATGTTTTGTCAGGCGGCGATATCAAATACCGCTGCAATTTTGGTCATGTCGTAGCGATTGGTACCGGAGCCGCCAATCACCAGCCAACCGATTTCTGGCACT
>CAIUSK010000091.1 GCA_903901805.1 uncultured Flavobacteriales bacterium | reverse complement strand
GTGGAGGATGGCCCAACTGCCTCATTTCATCGCTATTTTTTCAAACATGATAAACACATTATCCTTTCAGCAAAAAAAAATGATGAAGATTTGCGTGCTTTACATTTACGATCCTATTTAGTAAAAAAATACCCGGACCGAACTATTGAAATTCGATACATGGACGTCAATGACCCCATTGACCATACAGAAATACAATCAAAGGTGCATCCTTTCTTAGCTGAATTAAAAGAAGAAGAAATAGATATTTTTATTTCACCCGGCACACCGGCCATGCAAGTAGTTTGGTATTTAGCACACATGAGTTTGAATTTAAAAACAAACCTTTTTCAGACTAGACCTGCGATGTATACGGTAAAAAAGGATCGTCCCGAATTGATTAAAATCGCCATGGAACGTTCCGCAATTGGTTTAACTGCCCTTTATCACCAACAAGATATAAAGAAATCAAATTCAGATAATTATTTCACAACTCCTGGAATTGCTCGTATCTATGAAAACGCTCGTAAAGTTGCCCTGACAGATGAAGTCTCTGTTTTGATACTAGGCGCCAGTGGAACGGGTAAAGAAAACTTAGCAAAATACATTCACACAAATTCGATTCGATCAAACAAACCTTACATCGCTATCAATTGCTCCGCTTTTAGTGACACATTACTTGAATCTCGTTTATTCGGTTATAAAAAAGGAGCATTTACCGGTGCAGATAAAGATACAGAAGGACTTTTCGAGGTGGCTAGCGAAGGAACCCTTTTTCTAGATGAAATCGGTGATATCTCGCCATACATGCAACAATCATTGCTTCGGGTTTTACAAGAAAAGGAAATTATGCCATTGGGCGGAAAAGCAAAAAAAATTGATGTGCGTATTATCGCAGCAACCAATCAGAATTTAGTAAAACGATGCGAAGAAGGAGCTTTTCGTTGGGATTTATATTACCGATTATCCGTGGTTGAACTAGACTTACCAACCCTGTTGCAACGCGGAAAAAGCGATTTAAAACAAATGATAGATTTCTTCCTAACACAGAAGAAAAAGCAATTACGGAAACCGAATAAGTTAACGATCACTAAACCTGCATTGGAAATTCTATTAAACTATTCCTACCCTGGGAACATTCGTGAATTGGAAAATATTATATCTCGACTCTATGTTTTCAACGAAGAAAAAGTAACCGAGGAAGTACTGCCTAAACGATTGAAACAAGAATCAACCAATCAACCCATGAATTGGGAACACATTGAAAAAGAACATATTAAAAAAGTATTAACCCATTTTAAAGGAAATAAACGCCAGAGCTCATTAGCAATCGGATGGACAATTAATACCTTAAACTCCAAAATTGAGCGATATAAATTAACTGATTTAACTTAATTGCACACTAGCTTTCCTGTTAACATTAAAGCGAAAATAATTTTAAATAATTAGTAATAAAGGTGTACTTTTGCCTCAAAATTTATAATAATAACTAAAATATCACGTATGAAAATCAATTTATTTGTTGTGTTTTTTATTCTTGGAGGGGTTGTTTTCGGACAAAACATCAAATCTGAAGATTTAAAATATAACTACGTTAAATTACCAACAACTCCAATCCAACCGAG
>CAIUSK010000090.1 GCA_903901805.1 uncultured Flavobacteriales bacterium | reverse complement strand
TTTTAATGGGAAGTAGCCCTATCGAAAACTCATGGTATCAATCTCTCAATCTAGCACCTTGGACTCCCCCTGGATGGGTATTTGGAGCAGCTTGGACAACCATAATGCTTCTTTTTTCCGTTTACATGACAGTTGTGTTTAAGGAAAATCCAACGAGATCAAATAAAAGTATTTATGCGATTCATCTGCTATTAAATATCGGTTGGAATCCTGTATTTTTTCAATTACACCTTATCTTACCAGGGTTAATCGTTCTAGCTGCATTATTTTTAGTTTTACTAGTAACACAAAACAAAAATTTCGGTTGGTACAATTGGAAAACACTTCTAATCACACCGTATTTAGTTTGGTTATGTATTGCTTTTTCCCTGAATCTATATACTTTAATTTACAATTGAACGATCCTTCCACCGAGGAGAATAACCTATCGACAACAATAGTAAGAAGCAATTTACTAGCGGTAGTAAAAAAATATAGCCCGGTAATAGCATCCAAGTTTTTATTTTATGATTGTGATGATAAAAAGGATACAAACAAATTGCATCTACAGTTATCTTGGCAAAAAGAAAAATCATAAAATAAGTAGCCGATAAGTTTACTATTGCAAGAGCTAAAGCAATCCAAAAACTAATTGCCAATATAAATTGTACGATAATCATAGAATTTGCCAGGCTGTCAGCAACATGCCTAGATTTACCAATCCAACGTGTTCGTTGATCTATGTATTCATGAACTGTCTGAGCTCCTTCAGTAATTACCTCTAGTTTGGTTGAAATATGCGTTTGGATTTTTTTTCCTGAAAACTGAAACAATTTGAGCAGATAAACATCATCTCCACTTGACTTTTCGAAGTAATTTGATTTAACCACTTCATTCAAAAATGAACCCCTGCGAAACAATAAATTTGCTCCACTACACATAATTGGCCTCAACCATCCAGTTGTTCCTAAATTGACCAAATTAGCCAACTGAACATCTTGTTGTAAAAGTTCAGAGAATGTATTTCCTGCATTAATTTTAACTGGTAAGACATGAAGATCAGCCGATTGAATTAAGGCTAGATTTTTAAAGTAGTCTATATCAAATGATACATCAGCATCCAAAGTAAGAACATATTCTGTTTGAGCACATTGAACACCAAGTAAAATGGCCTGTTTTTTACCATGAATAGAATCTTTTAAACTTAGGATTGTATAGGGCTGACTCGTTAATTTTTCTGAAATCAGGGCTTCAGTTCCATCCGTGGAATGATCATCTACAAAAACATAGGAAGCTGGCTTATCCTTTGATTGCAGAATAGACCTTAAGAGAGGAGCAATACGGTTAGCCTCATTTCGAAACGGAATTACCACGGTTATTTGTGACAAACCTATACCTGGTGTTTTGTGAACGTTTCTCCTCCTTAGTTTCAGATATCCAATAAGAACCCAACCAATCATAAAGCTTGCATGCGAAATGAAAAAAATCAAAATAAAAAGTTGATGAAAAGTCATTTTTTACTGATTGTAATTAACCAAGCAATTGCAGTTGGAATAAATCCATTAAAAAACCAAATGGCAAAAGAAGCAAGTAAAACAGGTGTAGCTGCATAATTTCCCAATTGAAAAACTGCAACCGTAACTGATTCTCGAACAAATAATTTCCCAAAAAACAAAGATGGCGAGAATGTAACTGAAAGATAACTCAACCAAATCCAAAACAACAAATCGACGGTAAATGAAATTCCAAAAGCGTTCAAAAAAAACAAGAATTGCAAAGTGAAAACGATCATCCGAATTATGCTCAACAGTCCAATTTTTATAAGATAAATGATGGCTGTTTTAGACTTTATTTGACCATCAAATAACCCAGGAAACTTTTTCTTAATATAGGTACGAATTGATGGAAAAAGCCATAATGCATAGAGCAATCCAAAGCCAATAAGTAAAATTGCAAACGATAAGTACGATCCTTTATCTAAAACAAAAACAGACAGCATTCCACAAAGAAGAGTAATAAGAAACTGAATTCCATTAGTGATTTGAGTCCACGCGGTTAAAGCAAATCGTTTGGAAGAATCAAAATACATAATTCTACCAACAAAATTGGTAGGAATACCCGGAATTATAAAATCAGATACCATTCCCGCAGCAAATGATCTATGGGCATTTTCCTGAGGAAGTTTTAAAAAATTTAATTGTAAATACCACTTCTTATATTCCAAATACCAATTGATTGGCACTAAAAGTAATGGTAGAATAAACTTAGCCCAATCTATGACATGAATGGATTGATATGGAATCCGCAGCACCTGATAAATAAAAAGTGAAGCAAACAAACCAAACAAGAGGGAATGCATTACTATTTTCAAACGGAAAGAAATAAATATAGGCAATTCTTTTTTTAACAAAAATACACTTTCAAAATACATGGGAATCTATTATCATATTGATTTTTTACACTCTATTCACTATTAATTTATGGTAACTTACTGATAATCATATTCAAATAATTCCGATATTTGAAAAAAAATTGGTTATGGTGTTTTTTCGTTTTCTCCTAGTTATTTGTTTGTTAAATCAATTTCAAGTACGCGCCCAAACTTTAGTTTTTGCCGAATTAACTGGTTCTCCAACTATGAATACAACTGGTTGGAATTTAGCCGGAGCATCGTATACCGGCGACACAGGAGGTGATGCAAATGGGGATAATGATGAATTGATTTTAACCGATAATATTGGGGCCTCTAGCGGTGCCATATTTTTTAGTCAACCTTTAGATTTAGCAACTTGCTACGAATGGAACGTACAATTTGATTTTCGTATGGCGGATGGAAATAATGCCGACGGAATTGCTTTTTGTTTCTTGGATGTACCACCAACGGGTTATGTAAGTGGCGGAGGTGTTGGAATTCCATCTACAGCCAATGGGGTAAAAGTTGTTTTTGATTCATATGATAACGGGTGTGGCATGAATCCGGAAATTCAAATAATGAATGGGCTTGGCTACAATGAATGCGACCCAAATGTTATACGCGTTACAAATACAAGCGGAGGAAATTTAGACTTTATTACAGATGCCTCCTACAAAACTGCAATCATCAATTATAGTTTTGGTAGTTTAACGGTAAATGTAAATGGTCAACAATATTTAACGGGAAACTATAATTTGAATTTTGTTGGATACTTAGGATTCACAGCTAGTACGGGTGGATCCAACGATAGACATTCCATTCGCAACGTAATTGTATCAGCTGATGTGGCAACTTCCGATGCTGGAATTGATGTTTCTACCTGCACAGGAGAGGCTGTACAAATAGGTGCTACAAACAATCCAAATTATTTATACGACTGGGGAGCAACCATTGGACTTAATACGTCAACAATTTCAAATCCTTCAGTAACGTTAACCAATACTGGAACAACACCAATCACAGAGACCTATACTGTAACAACCACATTAGCATCAAATCCAAATTCTTGTCCTACCCAAGACAGTGTAGTTGTAACCATTCTTCCAAATACATCTAGCACAGTAGACGCAAGTATTTGTGCTGGATCAAGTTACACAATTGGAGGCCAATCATTTTCAACAGCTGGAACTCATCAAGCCGTTGTGAATGGAGTAAATGGTTGTGACTCTACCATAACACTAAATCTTTCGCTGATTCCTAATATTCAAACGGATTTAACAGAGAGTATTTGTCAAGGCTCAAGTTATACCTTTGGAAATCAAACATTAACTAATGCAGGTAATTATTCTCAAACACTACAAACATCGGCTGGTTGTGACTCCATTGTAACGCTATCCCTAACGGTCAACCCCATTCTCAGTTCCTCCCAATTTGAAACGATATGCGATGGTGAATCAGTAACATTTTATGGCCAAACGCTTACTGTAGCAGGCTCATTCAATCACACCCTTCAAACAACTAATGGCTGTGACTCAATTATAACACTAAATTTAATTGTAAATCCAATCCCCAGCCCACCATCCATTGTATCGAACAGTCCTTTAGAATGTCCTGGGGATGGACTAATTATGGTTGCAGAACCAATAGTTGGCGCAAGCTACAGTTGGAGTGGACCGGGAAATTTCACCTCCAGCGATAACGAAATATTCTTAATTATTGACAATCAAAATACAGGTACCTATTCAGTGTACATCTATTTGAATGGTTGCCAATCACCTCCTTCCCTAGAACAAATTAGTATTGCAAACACAGGAGTTTCTGATAATTTTGACGTTCCCAATGTAATAACA
>CAIUSK010000089.1 GCA_903901805.1 uncultured Flavobacteriales bacterium | reverse complement strand
TTATTATGGTTCTTCACTATGCTTGTTTTGGGCAAGGAACCGTGAGCTATTTGACGGAGGAACTCCCTCTGGATTCTATTCCGGCGCCAAGTGTTGAAAATCATTCGGCTATTTGGCCAAGAGTAGAGAGGGATGTTAAGTTTAAGCAATGTTTAGGTGCTTTTCCCATCGGTGATATCGCCTATGCATTTGATAAAATTTCGCCTTCTTCAGTTTATTTTAGACATGGTCTTGGTGTTCAAACAGATTTGAAAATTTCGCCAAAATGGTATGCGAGAATTGGTTATAATTTCGCGTCTCTTACGAATGACACCAATTATTTGGATACGCGATCCTATTTATATACGAGAAAACCAAATAAATTACCCCTTTCGCACAATTTACTCGGTAGAATTTCATACACACCCAATCATATTTTTAATTTTCAGGCAGGTATCGATCGTAATTTTATTGGCGAGGGTAATCGATCTTTGTTTTTAAGTGATTATGGCAAACCATATCCATTTGCTCAAATTAGAGCAAGGTTTTGGCATGTGGAGTACTTGGTTATGTATCAGTTTTTTAATGAAGAATTCAATCAAAAGCAACGATCAAAATATGGTGCCATGCATTACCTGAGCTGGAATGTGACAAAATGGTTGAACGTGGGGGTTTTTGAAACGGTTGTTTTTCAGCCAAAAGATACCTTATTGAATCGAGGGTATGAGCTGGAATATTTAAATCCCGTTATTTTTTATCGTCCACAAGAATATGCGATTGGATCCTCAGATAATGTATTGTTAGGGTTATCATTTTCGGCTAAATGGAAGCAACAAACGGTGTATGGACAATTAATTTTAGATGAATTTCTGCTATCCGAAATAAAAGCTCGTTCGGGTTGGTGGGCTAATAAATATGGTGCACAGCTCGGGGTAAAAGGTAGATTTAAGTTAAAGAACGAAAAATTCTTTTATCGTTTAGAAGGAAATGCTGTGCGACCCTACACCTATTCACATTTGAATGCTTTGCAGAATTATGGAAATGCCGGGTATACATTGGCACATCCTTATGGTGGAAATTTTGCAGAAATCTTAGGCGAATTAAAATGGCAAAAAAAGAAATGGACCATAAAAACATTTGTTTCCTACGGAATTCAAGGGTTTGATAAAAATGGTAAGAGTTATGGTGGGGATATATATCAACCATATACCAATCGACCATTTAATTATAATCATGAAATTGGTCAAGGAGTAAAAAATAATTTTTTTAGAAATCAATGGCATGTAAGTTACACGTATAACTTTTTATATCAAGCGTTTGCTGAAGTAAATCTTAGATTCGACTCTGCTTTTAATCGCTTCACATTTCTCCCAATGTTGGGATGTCGAATAAATCTATGGAATGATTATCGGAATTATTGATTAGAAATTTTTAAAAAAAATGTTTCCAAAATACATGTTATCCAGGTATTCTATTAAAGTTATTAGAATGATGGTGCCAAAAATTAATATCATGTAAGCTTTGTTCATTGTTTTTTTATAAATTTTAGATAATTCATTTTTTTCATTTTGGAAATAGGCACCTATAGGTTTGAGCTCAATTACTTTTCTGAAACCGACAATGAATAATAAAAAATATAGGCTATACAATAATAAGAATATATCCGTCGGTAAAAATGCAGCGGAAATCGAATAAATGAAATACAATAAAACATTTAGTGCATTATAATAAAAGATTACATCTTTATGGTAATCAAATGAATAGGTTGATTGTTTTGTTTTTTTTGATATTAAATATAATTGTACTATTGTCGTAAATATTAACAATGGAATAAAACCTGTAGAAAAAATAAAAGCCATAAATTGAGCGAAAGACAATTCTGCTGGTCCAGGTGTGATTTTGTTCGTGATTAAGTAATTAATTCTATTAACATGTTGTAATGATATTTTTTCCCAATCGATTATAAATCCGTTAACAACAATGAAATAACTGCAAACATTCACCATGAATTTCACAGGGTTAACATAGGTTAAATCATTGTTAATAGAAGACTCCACTACTTTTTTAGGATCTTTATAAAGGTCTACAACCGTCCGAATGAACCCACTTTCATACCCAATTCCTTCCTTGATTAATCCTAAGAAAAATTTCTTATTCATCGATTAAACTATTTGATCGGCAAGGAGAAATCACTCAAATCAATTTCATATAAATCGTAGTTGACTTTTTCGTTTTTTGTATTTACAGAAGCTACAAAACCTTTTTTAAATTCAGGATAATAGCTGAAATGGCTGTCATCAGTATAGGAATTTACAAGAGAACCAAGGTTAACCGGTTGACCAAATACTCCCGCTTTTATTTCTGACACATAGATGTCTAGTCCGCCCATACCTGCCAAGCCATCGGAACTAAAAAATAGATATTTTCCATCAGGAGTTATAAAAGGAGTGGTCTCACGTCCTTTGGTGTTTATATAATCAGGCAGCGCTTCTGCTTTTCCCCATTCACTTCCAATTTTTTGAACACGATAAAGTTCGGTAGATTTTTTGTCTCCCTTGCGATCTGATACAAAATACATGGTTTTACGATCCGATGTCATTGTGGCCGATCCATCATAATAGGAAGAGTTAATCGACTTGTTTTCTATGGCTTTTGGTGAACCCCACTTTCCGGTGGAAGTGCTCAACGTTAATTCAAAAATATCAGAACTAGCTGTTGTTTTTTCGGCTAAAGCTTCATTATTAATAGTCATTAAGGCATATTTCCCATCACGTGATACAAATGTCAATGCATCAAATCCTTTTGTATTCCATTTTAGTGCATTGGTTACGCTATCCCAATCATTTATTTGCTCGTTCCATTGAGCCATATAAATATCTTCAAAATAATCTTGATCATCCTCGTTCATTGTCCTTCCTTTCGTGTCGGATTTTCGAGCTGTAAAATATAAAACATTACCGCTATCTGCTAATATTGGCCCATATTCAGCATAATTAGAATTGACAGTTCTACTTAACAGTCTTTTCTTTTCTGATTTATTCTTAAGAAATTCTTTTTGTGCATATTCCACTTGCTGGATCCGTAAGGGAATTTGAAATTCTTTTTTCAATGAACCAGATAATTTCATTTCAGCTTTTTTATAATAAACCAACGCTGTATCAAGATTCCCCATCTGGTGATTTACTTTAGCAAAATGTTCATAAAAATCAGGATTAGGTTTTCTATCTGCTAGGTTTAATGCTGATTTCGCTTGTGATAGGGATAATGAATAATAATTTAACTCATAATTTGCCAAGCTAATATAAAAAACAATCTTCCAATTGTTAGGGTCTTTGATTGCTGCATCTTTGAACTTAGAAAGCGCCTCTTTGTTTTGACCCATATTAAAAAATGTAACTCCATCTTCAAATAGTTTTAAAGCAAGTGCTTTATTAATTAAGTTTGTTGAACTATCTCTTGGTTCGCTCATTAAATCTGTTGCTTTAATTGAACTCATTCCAGCAATAATAATAAACAGGGTAAAAAAGAACTTCTTCATATTAACAATTTACGGTAAAGTAAAGATAACTGTTTTTAATCTCAAATGGAAAAGGACTAGTTAAAACTACTAACGTGATGATGTTTATTAATTATGGTCCAAGAATTTACTTGTGGTGAGTGCAAATGCAACTGAAGACACTTAGGTATAGCCTATGCTTTTTGACTCGTTAGAAAATAGTATTGATTTGCTTCACGGCAACTATTTTTCAAAAACGGAATATTTAATGGATGTCCAGCTGAAAGAGAATTCCAATGATCCTCCGTATCCGTTTCTAAGTTTGGTTAACAACATGTCATAGGATACGCCAAATTTAAAGCCTCCTAATTCTAAAGAAACACCCGGAATTAATACTCCTGATGATTGGTAAAATGCCCCAAACCCGAGGTAGGAATCTTGTTTCGTTTTTGTTATTTTTGAACCTTCTGTAACAAGGGTTTTGTAATATAATCCTCCAACAACCTCATTATGTTTTCCTTGTCTGGCTTGCAAATAACAAAGATCTAATGCCGCTCTGGATGAAACGGTGTAAGTAATTTTTGAATTGAACACAAATTTCATGTCTAAATTGTCTGTTGTTATTGCGTTGTATCTGAGTTTTGG
>CAIUSK010000088.1 GCA_903901805.1 uncultured Flavobacteriales bacterium | reverse complement strand
ACTAAAACGATGACAGCAAAGATTAATTTCATTCTCTCTCCAAATGATCCTGAATTAATTCTAAACTGGGCAGTATATCCATTTCCGTAAATAGCATCGTTAATATTACCTTCACTTCTTACTCCTATCCAAATATCGTAGAATTCTTCATCTAAAACAGCAAAACTGATATTTTGACTTGAGTTTTTCTCGAGATCAGTGGCCGCAAAGCCTTTAACTGTTTGTCCAGTCGCATTTTGCCCATTAAAAATGCTTTGATTGGAGTAGGAATAGCTCATATTTGCGTAGTCAAAAACAATAGCCACTCTAGCGTTCGTATTCTTAAGATGAACAGTAAAAATAAACGAATCATTCGTCAACACAACTTGTAAATCCCATATAGGCTTGACGAAAGTCAAATTTGAAACAAAAGCACCTGTAGGCGGGGCAGGTAATAATTTTGCGATATTCGCCAAAGTATTATTTAAATTAACTGTGAAGGCTTCTGTTACAATGACATGCAAATCGTCATTAATTAAAGAATAGTCTCTTCCAAAAAAGGTATTCGAAGTGATATTTTGATCTTCTCCAATAGTTGCGAGGGAGTTTTTTTCTTGGAAGAGGAGTTCAGGGGTAGGAATTATAGCATTTCCGTCACCTGCGAAAATCCTATTGAGAGTGGTAATGTTGAAAAATTTCGCCAGGACACGAGCTTGATGGCTATTTTCTTCATCAGTGATCTTCCTCTCATATTTAAGTTGCAATTTGGTTTGTTTCCCGCCGTTATCTGGTTGAGGCCATGCAGCCGAATTCATTCTAGAGGAATTACTTTTGTTGATTGTGCAAAAGGCGGCAACAACATAATTTTCACCAGAATTTTTTATGTTGTTTATTTTGAAAACGACTTCTTCAGATTGAATGATGGTATTATTAACATGGCCATAAAATCTCCAGTTATCATAATTCACTTTACTACTTGTCCCATTCAGAGTTTGGATAACACTGTCAAGATCTTCTTTATTGAAGCCGTTGTCACTGTTTAATGCTCCGACTAGATAAACATTCTTCGGTACGTCACTGCAAGTAACTTTAACTTTGACTTCCTTTGTGGTTTGATCAACTGAAGGAACGACTGAAACAATATCAATGCTGGTTTCATCATCAGGATTATTTTTTGACTTAAAAACAACATTGTTCAATTTGGAAGTGGCGTTTTGTGGAGGTCCCTCAGAAATCAAAGCATAAACCATTCTATAACTAGTTCCAGGACGGAAGCCACTTAAATAGGTGAGGAAATGGGTATCTTTTTGATGGAGAAAGTGATAGCCGGAAAAAGGTGCCAAATTACCTGCATCACTTTTACCTTCTAGGATTCGATCTAGATTTGAATAGCTTTCTGTTGAATTGGTGACATCAATAACATAGGCGAATCTTACGTTTGTTGTAAGGTTGAATAATGCAAAAATCACTGTATTGTTAATAACTTGACCTTCCCAAATAATGTCTACAGCTAATTCACTGAAGCTAGCGATCTTTGAAACCGAAACTGAGACAACAGAAACATTTAATTTGTTTAGATATGAGAAACTTTCAACAATCTTCTTCAAAGTTTCATT
>CAIUSK010000087.1 GCA_903901805.1 uncultured Flavobacteriales bacterium | reverse complement strand
ATGGCTAAGGCCAATGCTTTATAGCTCTTGATCGAATTTGATTCGAGAATATATTCCACTGGAAAGTCATAATTATGGGTTGATTCTGCTGTGTCAATGGCACAGATTGAAAAATGAATTGATTCACCAAATTTGGCAACAATTCCATCGCGTAAATCTTTGGTAAACGTAGCAATACCGCATTCTCTTTCTGGAAAAGAGGTGAGGCAAACGATCTCCATTGTTTTGGCTTTACTTTCAAAATATGGGACAGGGGAAATTAGGTTTTCTGATTGCTCAAGGATGTTTAATGCGATTGCCATTTTTTTTAGTTTTTTAAGTATGTGAATTCTGTTAGAAGTTCTTTTAAATTGAATGAAGCACAAGCGATACATTTGTCAGCTGCACCATAATAGATAAATATTTTGTCCTCTTTTAGGACAGCGCCCGTAGGAAAAACAACATTGTTTACATTGCCAATTTTTTCCCAGTCCATGGTTGGTTCTAGTAACGCATAAGGTAAATAAGCTAATACTTTTTGAGGATCGTTTAAATCGAGTAGTGTGCAGTGTGCCTTATAAACTAAAACATTGTTAATACTATAGACTGCGTGATAAATAAACAACCATCCATCTTTGATTTCAATGGGTGGACAACCTGCACCAACATACAAGGCTTCAGTATTTCTTAATTTTTCGCAATCTAAAGAGTGTGTGTGAATTTCCTGCAAATAGGTATTCCAAAATTCCGTATTAATATCACTTAGGTTTGAAACATGAACCACTAAAATGCAAGGCTTTATCCGGTGAAAAAAACAGATTTTACCTTTGATTCTTCTGGGGAAAAACACAATGTTCTTATCCCAAATAAATTCAGCATTTGGATTCTTTTTTATTTCTATATGGTAGTTGTTTTCAGTTGTGACAGCATTAACAGGTAAGCCTTGGTGTGCTTTTTCCGGAGCAAGTATTAGTGGAACAATTAATCCCCAGCGATAAAATTCGCGTAAATTCGAGGAAAGTGCCAAGGCACCAAGTGCATTTGTGCCATCAAAAGCCGTGTAACTCAGAAAATAAATATCATCTAATTTTACAATGCGCGGATCCTCCATTCCCTTAGATTCATAATCACGTGATGGATTGATCAGTGGAAATTTGGAGCGGTGTTTAATGTGTAATGGACTATCTAATAAACAATAGCCAATACTTGAATGTTTCCGTTTGTTTAATGCTCTATAAAAAAGATGTATAAAGCCATTTTCCTGAAAAACAGCTGGATTGAAAACTCCTTCGTTCTCAAAATACAAACTTGTTTGAGCGAGTATCACTCCGTGTCTGGTAACAGTTAACATTTTAGTTTCTGGACTGTTATTCTTCTGTTAATACACAATCTGGTGCTTTTTCCTTAACGGTTACCTCCTGAGAGGGGGATGCAGCAAATAGCACATCAATCAAACGTTTTTTCAGCAATATTTTTAAAGATTGATTTAAAATAACTGGTTTTTCAATCAAGTTATCTATCGTTTTGTTGACTAATAAGGTGAGTGTTTGTTTCGGATATTCTATATCTAAATCGTCGTTTGCCACAAATTCATTCCACGTGTTTTTGATGTTATCGAAGGGTGACATGGAGGACATAATGCCTTCCAAGGATTCTAATACTTTTTTTTCCTCAATGGCCTGTTGTTCATACAACTGGTTTAATCTGTATTGGAGATTTTTCATAACATATTGGTTTAAGGTATTTTAACGGAATGCTCTTCGCTGAATAAATTTCGAATGATTTTATTCTGGATGGCTTTTTCAATTTTACGTTGATTCAACACACTGAGAATCATTGCGATTAATAAGTAAATTGTTCCAACAAAACCAAAACCAGCGATGTAATCATTTAAGTAGTTTGAAATGTAAAAACCAAGTGATATACTTAGAATAAGTAGCGCAATTGTAAATAACATATACCGAACTACTTGCAACAAAATATATGAGCTAATGATTATGCTTCGTTCTATTAGTTCTAACTTAATAATTTCGATAGTTGTGCGCACGTATTGTTTCAAATGCTGTGTTAATTGTTCCATTTGTTCATTTTTTTCCATTGATATTAAGATTTAAGGGTTAAAAAACCCGGTCATTAACCGGGTTTTATCACGTTCAATCAACGTAATTGGATATACGCAATCGTTGATCAAACAAGGGGAATGAAAATTGACTCTTCCTTTTTGCGCTTAACGCGTAGAAGGTGATTTTTCAAGGTGATCTTTTCTGTCTTCTAGCGATGCGCTAAGAACAGGATTTATGGTACTTGCTAGTTTTTTTGCGCTACCTGCTAATTTACCTCGCGTTACACTTCCTTTATCCGGAGCGAATAATATTCCTAAAATTGCACCCACTGCCGCACCAGCAATGGCAATTGTAACTAATGTGCTTGTGTTATTTTTTGTTTCCATGGTTTGTTATTTTTATAAATGAATTGCCCAAAAATCAGTGAGGAATGCAGCAATGGATTAGATAGGCCTCCATCAAGCTGATTTCTGAGCAATTTCACTATTTCGAAAGATCTTTTGAATTGAGTATTTTGAAAGGTGTTGTTCTGTTTTTCTTTCGATTAGTTTGCTGTGTTTTTACTCAATCTGACCTTTCTTAATGATATTGATTACTTCTTCCGTTTTTTTATTCAACGATTTTGCTAATCGAGATACAAGTTCCATTTCTTTCCCTTTTTCTAATTTTAAATCAGACTCTCCCAATTCAGGAAATTTCTTTTTTAATGCTTTTGCTTGTGTTTCCCAATTGCCTTTGATTTTGAAATCCATGGCACTTTTTTTTGTTTTTGTTTCCATTTTTTCTGTTTTTAATGATAAATAACTTAATAGTACAAAGTTCAATACTCATGGGTCTTTTCGCGTTACATTGTTTGTTTAAGCTTTTATAAATTTCTAATTTTAGAATGCTAATAAGCGCTCCAACCCCCGTCAGCCACTATAACTGACCCATTTACAAATGATGATTTGTCGCTCGCTAAAAACAGCGCTATTTGAGCAATTTCGTTTGGTTTTCCTGTACGCGGATTTAATATCATTCCAGATAAAATGCGGTCTTTTACCAATTCAGTTATTTTCGATTGATCAATCGTTGAACCAATATTGGTTTCCACTGCTCCGGGAGCAATGCAATTACATTGAATTCCTTGTTTAGCAAATAAATAGCCCGTATTTTTAGTTAACCCAACCAATGCGTGTTTACTTGCTGTATAAGCAACTCCGGCTCTTCCGCCATGTAGTCCGCCAATGGAACTTATGTTGATGATATTGCCACTTTGTTGCTTGATAAATTCCTTGATTACTCCCCGAATGGCTTTGACAGGTCCTTCTAAATTTGTTTTAAAAACCTTCTCCCATGTTTCGTTACTAACCTCAGCAATCGATTCAAAATTATCCATAACACCAGCATTATTGACCAAAATATCTATTTTTCCATAAGTGTCTCGGGTAAATTGAATCATCCTATTAATGTCAAATTCAATTGAAATATCTGATTCCAAAATGGCAATATCGCCACCTAGATCAATTACCTCTGCCTCAAGCAGTTTTAAGTTTTCAACATGAATATCTGAGGCAACCACTTTGCAGCCCTCTTTGGCAAATAATAGACTTGTTTCTTTTCCGATTCCCGATCCGGCACCGGTGATAATTGCTACTTTGTTTAATAAACTTTTTGACATGTATTTCCTTATTAAATTGT